>JBDSQP010000177.1:0-11166 GCA_039929755.1 Aeromicrobium sp.
TGGGTGCCACTTTGACGACTCCCACGCTCGACCTGGTCAGCATCACGAGCACCGTGTTGAACGGGGCGGTCTGGAAGCGCACCATGATTCACGTCAAGTCGCCAAACTTTCTCATAGTCGATGATCAGGTCACCCAGAAGGATTCCAAAAAGGTCGTCCAGCGGTGGAATGTGGGCGCCGATCGAACCGTCAAGACAGGCAGTGGCCGAGCATGGACGCTGGGCACGGGCACCAATTCGGTGTTCTTGTGGGCGGGCGGTATTCCGACCGTAACGACTGTCAAGGGTCAAAAAGATCCATTGCTCGGTTGGCGAAGCGAGACGCAGACGCAATTCATCCCCACGCCGATCGTGCAAGGCTCTCGCACCGGGACGTCGGTGCGGCTCACGGCAATCATCGTGCCGTATCCCGCGGAGGTCGACCCGAACTCGATCAAAGTTCTTCGTTCGTGGACACAGCCGACGTCGCGACTGGTGGACATTGCGATCGGCGAAAACGCCTACCGCGTCATTTTCGCCAGCGACAGCGCCACGTTCGAACCGATTGACGCACCGACAGTGACCGTCAACTGAGCTCGCGCTTGAGGATCTTGCCGGTGCTCGTCATAGGCAATTCATCGCGGAACTCAACCGATCGCGGGTACTTGTAGGCTGCGAACTGTTCCTTGCCCCATGCCACGAGGTCGGTTTCAGAGACGTCGTCGAAGTCCTTGTTCTTGACGACAACGGCCTTGATTTCCTCACCGTGTTGATCGTGCGGAACACCGATGACGGCCACGAGCGAAACGGCCGGATGCGTCATCAGTACTTCTTCGATTTCACGCGGGTAGACGTTGTAGCCACCACGGATGATCATGTCCTTCGAGCGGTCGACGATGAAGTAGAAACCGTCGGCATCCTTCTTGGCCAGGTCGCCGGAACGGAACCAGTCGTCCTTGATCGCTTCGGCAGTGGCTTCGGGGCGTTGGTAATAGCCCTTCATGATGTTGTGGCCCTTGATCGCAATCTCGCCGATGGCGTCATCGCCGGTGGCCTCGGACCAGTCGTCGTTGATGAGCTTCATCTCCACGCCGGGGATCGGCAACCCGATCGAACCGACTCGTGGCTCCTCGCCGAAGCGGGAAAAACTCGCGACCGGTGAGGTCTCGGACAATCCGTAACCTTCGAGGATCGTGACACCGAAACGGTCCTTGAACTGGCGGTGGATGTCGACCGGGAGGGCAGAACCGCCGGCAGCGGCAACCCTGAGGTTGGCCGCGAGTTCCTTGACGTCAATCGTCTCGTCAAGGGCTCCGAGGAGCCCCCAGTACATCGTCGGAACGCCGGCGAAGAACGTGACCTTTTCCTTCAACATCAACGCGAGTGCTCCCTTGGCCTCGAAACGCGGAAGCATCACCACGGTGCCGCCGAACGCGAACGCGCCGTTCTGGATCACGGTTTGTCCGAAAGAGTGGAAGAGAGGCAACACGCAGAGATAGGTGTCGGGATTGTTTTCATCGGCCCCGAACAGGTCCGCGCCGGCCATCGCGTTGTCGCGCATGTTGCGGTGGCGGAGCTCAGCACCCTTGGGCTGTCCTGTCGTCCCGGACGTGTAGAGGATGACGGCCGTGTCGTCATCGGACCGGCCGACTGTCTCAAATTTCGGGGACTGCGTGGCGACTGCGGCGCCGAAGGTCTCCGCGCCCTCGATGGGCGAGTCGGCGGTCGGGTCGGCCGTGATCAGGATGAACTCGGTACAGGCGGGGGTCTTGTTGAAGCCCTCCCAGACCGCTGCGCCAATCGGAAGGTCGGCCGTACCCTCGAACGCGAAAACGGCCTTGACGTCGGAATCGTCAAGGTGGTACGCGACTTCGCGGCCCTTGAGCAGGACGTTGAGGGGGACGACGGTCGCGCCGGCCTTCAGGATGCCGAAGTAGACGATCGTGAAGTACGGGATGTTGGCGCAGGAGAGGGCGACCTTGTCGCCGGGCTCGATGCCTCGCGAAACGAGGAGATTGGCGACCTGGTTTGCAGCGCCATTGACCTGCGCGTAGTTCAACCTTGACTCACCGAGGACAACCGCGGTCCGTTCGGGGAATTTGCTGGCGGAATTCTCGAGCAATGCGGACAAGTTGGCCATGGGGACTCCTCAGGCTGTGATTGGCGTCCCTCAGCGTAGTCGGCGGATTGCTAGAACGCTTCGCCAGTCAGTAATTCGTAGGCTTGCAGGTAGCGCTCACGTGTCTTTTCGACGATTTCATCGGGCAACGACGGCGGCTGACGATCGCTCGACCGGTCCCAGCCGCTCGCCGGGGACGTGAGCCAGTCGCGGACGAACTGCTTGTCGTACGACTGCTGGGCGCGGCCTTCCTGATAGGAATCGGCCGGCCAGAAGCGGGAGGAGTCCGGGGTCAATACCTCGTCGGCAAGGACGATGGTGCCGTCCGGTCGCAGGCCGAACTCGAGTTTGGTGTCGGCCAAGATGATGCCCCGTTCGCGCGCGATCTCCTCGGCACGGCCGTAGACGGCAAGGGTCAGGTGGCGGAGCGCTTCGGCATTCTCAGCGCCAATGGTTTCCACGACCGTCTCGTACGAAATGTTTTCATCGTGATCGCCGATGTCGGCCTTGGTTGCCGGAGTGAAGATCGGCGTGGCGAGCCTGGAACTCTCGACGAGACCGGGTGGCAGTTTCACCCCGCACACCTCGCCAGTGGCGTTGTAGTCGATCAGGCCCGAACCCGTGAGATAGCCGCGCGCAACACATTCGACCGGAAACATCTCAAGGTTTTCGCAGATAAGGGCGCGGCCGCGGACCCGCTCCGGGACATCGGTCGAGATCACGTGATTGGGGACGACGTCCTTCAGCTGCTCGAACCACCACAGCGACATACGCGTGAGGATCTCGCCCTTGTCCGGAATGCCGGGAGAGAGCATGAAGTCATAGGCCGACATCCGATCCGAGGCGACCATCAGCAGATTGCCGTTGTCCAGACGGTAGAGGTCGCGGACCTTGCCCGAATGAACGTGCGAAGCGCCGGGGATGTCGAGAGCCATGGGCTCAGCCTAGTGGGCCGACAGGCGGCTCGACTCAGCGGAAGAACTCAGCGGAAATCGTTCCACCAGGTCGGTGTATAGAGCAACGCGGCGACCAGCACGATCATGGCGATGGCAAGTCCTATGTAGCGGTACTTGTCCTCGGGCCTTGGCGGCTTGGGAAGGCTCACAGGATCGCGCCAGGAGAGTATGCAGCGGCTTCGGGATGGCGCGCGACGACGGCCTCGATCTTGGCAAGGACCTGATTGACCTGACTCACGGCTGCACCGGTGAACGTCAACGGTTCGGCGACAAGTGAGACCAGGTCGGCCTCGCTGAGACCCAGGCGCTCATCGTCGGAAAAACGGTCGAACAGGTCGTTGCGTGCCGCGCCCTTCTCTCGCATTTCGAGGGCAACCGCGACAGCGTGTTCTTTGATCGCTTCGTGCGCCTGCTCGCGGCCGACGCCGTGACGGACTGCGCTCATGAGGACCTTGGTAGTCGCGAGGAATGGCAGGTAACGGTCGAGCTCACGCTGGATGACGGCCGGGAAGGCACCGAATTCGTCGAGCACTGTCAGGAAAGTCTCGAACAATCCATCGGCTGCATAGAACGCATCTGGAAGCGCCACGCGGCGGACGACCGAGCACGACACATCGCCTTCGTTCCACTGATCGCCGGCGAGTTCACCGATCATCGACGCATAGCCGCGAAGGACGACAGCAAGGCCGTTGACGCGTTCGCAGGATCGGGTGTTCATCTTGTGCGGCATCGCGCTCGAGCCGACCTGGCCCGGCTTGAAACCTTCAGTCACGGTCTCGTTGCCGGCCATGAGGCGTACGGTCGTCGCGAAATTGGATGGCGCGGCGACAAGCTGGACGAGTGCCGTGACGGCGTCGAAGTCGAGCGAACGCGGATAGACCTGGCCGACACTGGAGAGGACGCGGTCGAATCCGAGGTGGGCGGCGACACGCTTCTCGAGTTCGGCAAGTTTGGCTTCGTCACCATCAAGCAGGTCGAGCTGGTCCTGCGAGGTGCCGACCGGACCCTTGATGCCGCGGAGCGGATAGCGCGCGATGAGTTCCTCGACACGTTCGATGCCGATCATGAGTTCGTCCGCGATGGTGGCGAATCGCTTGCCGAGGGTGGTCGCCTGGGCAGCCACATTGTGGCTGCGACCGGCCATGACGGTGGTCTGGTACTCGGCGGCAAGTCGGCCGAGTCGGGCAAGGGCCGAAACTGAGCGGTCGCGAACCAGCTCGAGGGACGCGCGTACTTGCAACTGCTCGACGTTCTCGGTGAGGTCGCGCGAGGTCATGCCCTTGTGGATGTGTTCGGTGCCGGCGAGGGCCGCGAACTCCTCGATGCGGGCCTTGACGTCGTGACGCGTCACGCGCTCGCGCGCAGCGATGGATTCCAGGTCGACCTGATCCACAACTGCTTCATAAGCCTGGATGACGCCGTCGGGAGTCTCGATGCCGAGATCCTTCTGCGCCTTGAGCACGGCGATCCAGAGCTGACGCTCAAGGACGATCTTGTGCTCAGGGGACCAGATGGTCGCCAGGGCGGCCGAGGCGTAGCGGCTGGCAAGGACGTTGGGCGTTGTCACAGTTCTATTGTCCCCTGCTCTGCCTTGAGGGCAATATCGGTCCGGTGATGTGACCCGTCGATCGCAATATGGGAGATGCCTTCGTATGCTCGGGCACGCGCTTGGGACAGGTCGTCGCCCACGGCGGTCACCGCGAGAATGCGACCGCCCGAGGTCACGAGGTTGCCGTCGGCGTCATGTGCCGTGCCTGCGTGGATGACGTCAACACCCTCGATGGCATTGGCCTCGGCGACACCGGTGATGCGATCGCCCTTGCGTGGGTCTTCTGGATATCCCTCGGCCGCAACGACGACTGTCACCGATGCGCCTTTGCGCCACTGAGGGAGACCCACCTCCGCCAACTCGCCGGTAGCCGCTCCATACAACAGCGCGGAAAGAGGAGTTTCGAGGAGCGACATGAGCGACTGGGTTTCGGGATCACCGAAACGGGCATTGAACTCGATGACCCGCACTCCCCTGCTCGTCAGGGCGAGGCCGGCATAGAGGAGTCCCGAAAACGGGGTGCCACGTCTTGCCATTTCATGGACAGTCGGCACGAGAACCCGCCGGGTCACGTCGGCAACCAGGTCGTCCGGCGCCCATGGCAACGGCGTGTATGCGCCCATGCCGCCGGTGTTGGGACCCTCGTCATTGTCGTAGGCGCGCTTGAAGTCCTGCGCCGGTTGCAGAGGTAAAACCGTCGAGCCGTCTGTGATGGCGAACAGGGAGACTTCAGGGCCGTCGAGGAACTCCTCGATGATCACGCGACCGCAGGCGGCGGCATGGTCGATGGCGGCCTGACGGTCGTCGGTGACGATGACACCTTTGCCGGCCGCGAGCCCGTCGTCCTTGACGACGTAGGGCGGGCCGAACGAGTCGAGGGCGGCCTCAACCTGCTCGGCTGTGTCACAGACATGCGCGAGAGCAGTCGGTACCTCTGCACCGGCCATGATCTGTTTGGCAAAAGCCTTGGAACCCTCGAGTTGCGCCGCCTCACGACTCGGGCCGAAGCACGCTATGCCGGCGGCGCGGACGGCGTCGGCAACGCCGGCGACGAGCGGGGCCTCGGGACCCACGACGACCAGGTCCGAACCCAACCGGGTCGCCAAAGCCGCAACGGCCTGACCGTCCATCGGGTCGACATCGTGCAGGGTCGCGAATTCACCGATACCGGGGTTGCCGGGGGCGGCATGCACCTCGTCGACCCGCGGGTCACGCGAGAACGCGAGGGCAAGAGCGTGTTCGCGGCCACCGCCACCAATCACCAGGGTTTTCATGAATGCCTTCCGGTCTACAGCAGGTCGTGGACGACGATCGTCTCTTCACGATCGGGACCGACGCCGATGGTCGAAATGCGCGCACCGGAAATCTTCTCCAGCGCGGAGACATAGGCCTGAGCATTTGCAGGCAGGTCACCGAACGTACGAGCGGAGGAAATGTCTTCGGACCACCCGTCGAAGAATTCGTAGATCGGCTTCGCGTGGTGGAACGCGGTCTGCGTCATGGGCATTTCGTCAACCCGCTCGCCGTCGACTTCGTACGCCACACAGACGGGAATTTTGTCCCAGCCGGTCAAAACGTCGAGCTTCGTGAGGACGAAGTCAGTCACACCGTTGATCCGGGCGGCGTAGCGCGCGATCGGGGCGTCGTACCAGCCGCAACGACGCGGGCGGCCGGTCGTGGTGCCGAATTCGAAACCGTTCTGACGCAATCTCTCGCCGTCGTCGTCGAACAACTCTGTGGGGAACGGTCCCTCGCCTACGCGCGTTGCGTAGGCCTTGACGATGCCGATGACCCGAGTGATCTCGGTCGGCGCTATGCCCGAGCCCGTGCTCGCTCCGCCGGTCGTCGCCGAAGACGAGGTCACGAACGGATAGGTGCCGTGATCGACGTCGAGAAGAGTCGCCTGACCGGCTTCGAGCAGGACGGTCTTGTCGGCAGCCAATGCTTCATGGAGCAACAGAGGAGTGTCGGCAACCATCGGGCGCAGGCGGTCGACATACGACAAAAGCTCGGCAACGATCTCGTCGACCTCTACTGCGCGACGGTTGTAGATCTTGGTGAGGATCTGGTTCTTGAGCTCGAGAGCGCCTTCGACCTTTTGGCGCAGGATCTTTTCGTCGAACAAGTCCTGGATCCGAATGCCCAGGCGATTCATTTTGTCGGCATAGGTCGGGCCGATGCCACGACCGGTCGTACCGATCTTGCGCGAACCGAGGAATCGCTCGGCGACCTTGTCCATCGTGCGGTTGTAGTCGGCGATGACATGGGCATTGGCGCTGACCACGAGCCGGGAAGTGTCGATTCCACGGGCTTCGAGACCGTCGATCTCCTCGAACAGCACCGCGAGGTCGACGACGACGCCGTTGCCGATGACAGGAACACAGCCAGGGCTCAGAATACCGCTGGGAAGCAAGTGCAACGCGTACTTCTCGTCGCCGATGACTACCGTGTGTCCCGCATTGTTGCCGCCGTTGAACTTGACGACATAGTCGACGCGGCTACCGAGAAGGTCGGTTGCCTTGCCCTTGCCTTCGTCGCCCCATTGGGCGCCGACAATCACGACTGCGGGCATGAACATGCACCCCTGTTACCAGAAGGAAGCCCCGTTCCCGGGGCCTTACGAGCGCAGTCTACCGAAAACGTCAGCCGATGAGTTCCGCGTAAGCCTCAGCGCTCGACTCGTGCAGGAACTCACGGCAACGGTGGGTTTCCTCGACGTCGCCGAGCCGCTCGGAAGCCTCGGCCAGGACAGCGAGACTCCGGAGGAATCCGCGGTTGGGGATGTGCGACCAGGGCACCGGTCCGTGACCTTTCCAGCCGTTGCGGCGCAAGAGGTCGAGGGCGCGGTGGTAGCCGGTGCGCGCGAAGGCGTAGCCCTCAAGATCCCGGCCTTCCCCCAAAGCCTTTTCGGCAAGCAGCGACCATGCCAGCGGAGACGCCGGAAACGTTTCGGCAGCGAGTTCGATGCTGTCGCCGGCGTCGATCGCTGCAGTTGCGGGGTCGACGGGAAGCAGGGTGGGTTGGGGTTCGCCCAGGAGGTTCGTCATGACGCCATCCTCCCAAACGCCCCAAGTCCCTAGAGCTTGGTACCTGCCGAACGCAAGGACGTGCAGGCCTCGACGACGCGTGCAGCCATTCCGGCTTCGGCCGCTTTGCCCCAGGCGCGCGGGTCGTATGTCTTTTTGTCGCCGACTTCACCATCGACCTTGAGGACACCGGAGTAGTTGGTGAACATGTGGTTGGCGACGGGACGAGTGAAGGCATACTGCGTGTCGGTGTCGACGTTCATCTTGATGACGCCATAGTCGACGGCCGCCGAGATCTCTTCGGGCAGCGAGCCCGAACCACCATGGAAGACGAGGTCGAAGGGATTGGCCTTGCCGTACCGTTCGGCGACGACTTCCTGCGCGGCCTTGAGGATTTCGGGGCGAAGCTTGACGTTGCCCGGCTTGTAGGACCCGTGGACGTTTCCGAATGTGAGTGCTGTGATGTAGCGGCCGTGCTCACCGAGGCCGAGGGCAGCCGCGGTCGCCAATGCGTCTTCGGGGGTTGTGTAGAGCTTCTCGTCGATCGCGCCGACAACTCCGTCTTCCTCGCCGCCGACGGCACCGACCTCGATCTCGAGGATCACCCGCGCGGCCGCACACTTCTCGAGGAGTTCACGCGCGATCTCGAGGTTCTCGCTCAGCGAGATCGCCGAGCCGTCCCACATGTGGGACTGGAAATACGGTAGGCCGCCGTTCTTGACCCGTTCGGTCGACAGTTCGAGCAAGGGGCGTACGAACCCGTCGAGCTTGTCCTTGGGGCAGTGATCGGTGTGCAGGGCGACATTGACGCCATAGCCCTTGGCGACCTCTTCGGCGAAGAGCGCGAAGGCGATCGAGCCGTTGACCATGTTCTTGACCGTCGGTCCGGAGAGGTAGTCGGCGCCACCGGTCGACACCTGGACGATGCCGTCACTTTCGGCCTCGGCGAACCCCTGCAGGGCGGCATGCAGCGTCTGCGAAGAAGACACGTTGATGGCCGGGTAGGCAAACGATTCACGTTTGGCCTTGTCGAGCATCTCGGCATAGACCTCGGGTGTGGCGACGGGCATGGGTTACTCCTGGCTCTAGCGGTGCGGAGGATCCAGTATCCCAGCGGCCGTGGGCAATTCGCCAGTTACTGGCCAGTTGTCTCAAAAGGGCAGTTACCTGCAAACGGCAGAGTGTCTCAAAGAGCAGAGTGTCTCAAAGGCAGAGTCATTCACATGGCGTGCTGGCGGATCCAGGTATGCATCGCGATCGCCGCGGCAGCGCCGGCGTTCATCGATCGGGTCGAACCGAATTGGGCGATGGCCAATGTCGACTCGCACGCATCCCGCGCAGCCGGTGAGAGTCCCGGACCTTCCTGGCCGAAAACGAGCACGCAGTCCTTGGCGAGCTCCGCTGTTTCGATCGGGATGGAGTCGTCGACGTTGTCGATGCCGACGACGCTTAGCCCGGCTTCGCGCGCCCAGGCCACGAAGTCGTCGACGGTCGGGTGGTGTCGAACGTGTTGATAGCGATCGGTGACCATGGCGCCACGACGGTTCCAGCGCTTCTTACCGATGATGTGGACCTCAGCAACCGCAAACGCGTTGGCGGTACGGACGATGGAACCGATGTTGAAATCGTGTTGCCAGTTCTCGATCGCCACGTGAAGCGCGTGGCGGTGCTCGTCGAGATCGGCGACGATCGCCTCAAGGGTCCAGTAGCGGTATTTGTCGACGACATTGCGCCGGTCGCCCTCGGCGAGCAGTTCGGGGTCCCAGTGATCGCCTGTCGGCCATTCGCCTTGCCAAGGACCGACACCGATGCCGAATTCGGGTTCGCCCAACCCCTGAGTGCCGGGGGTCACGAGACGCCGTACTCGTCCCGGTAGCCGCGGACTGCATCGAGATGTTCGGCGTCCCTGCCGGTCTCCTCGAGGTACTCGACGATTTGGCCGAGCGTGATGATGCTCAAAACGCTGACACCGAAATCGCGCTCGACTTCCTGGATCGCAGACAGCTCGCCATTTCCACGCTCTTGCCGGTCGACAGCGACGATGACGCCGACGGCTTCGGCGCCCTCAGCCGAAACGATGTCCATGACTTCCCGTATCGCGGTGCCGGCGGTGATCACGTCATCGACGATGAGCACGCGTCCGGTGAGGGGAGAGCCCACGATGAGTCCCCCTTCGCCGTGATCCTTGGCTTCCTTGCGGTTGAAGCACCACGGGATGTCGCGGCCGAAATGCTCCGCCAATTGCACAGCAGTCGCCGATGCGATCGGGATGCCCTTGTATGACGGGCCGAGCATCACGTCGAACTCGAGGCCACTCTCGACGACCGCTGCAGCATAGAACCGGCCGAGACCGGCGAGGCGTTCGCCGGTGTTGAAAAGACCCGCGTTGAAGAAATACGGGGACTGCCGACCGGACTTGAGGGTGAAGTCGCCGAAGCGGAGCACTTCGTGCTCAAGGGCGAACTCAATGAACTCGCGTTGATAGTCGAGCATCAGGAACTGTTCCCGGTCGTCTTGCCGGTCTTGGTGACCGTGTTCACCAGGTCGCCGAACACGACGCTGCGATTGCGCGTGTGAAAAATCTCGGAGCACGTCAGCATCGTGAGCAATGGCATGGTCGCCTTGAAGTTGCGGTCGATCGGGTTGGGCATCAGGACCCACTTGGCGGAGAAGTCGACCGTCAGGGAAGTGCCGCTGTTGCGAAGGACATACGTGTAGATGTTGGTTCGGGTCTCGACCTCGACCTTGTCGCCGCGGCGGAGCGTGGGGAATTTGGCGAAGACCTCACCGTGGGTCACACGGTGACCGGCGATCGCGAAGTTGCCGATCTCACCGGGCTTGGCGCCGGCCTCATACCAAGCAGCACCTTTGGCGAGGGCCGCGTTCGTGAAGGCCTTGTCCTTGAAGTCGCCGCCCTTGACGATCGGGACTTCATAGTCCTTGCCGAACCGGGGCACCCTGAGCAACCCGATCGCATCCGCATCGATGCCCTTGCCCCAGTCGATCTTCAATTGGCTCTTGATCTCGGTCTGCTTGTGCTTGGACACGATGTTCGTGCCGAAATACTGCCAGGCCACATAACCCAGAAACCCGAGCCCAACCAGGATGAGCGTCACACCGATAAACGTGGCAATTCGTTCAGGAATCGTACGGGGACGTTGCGCTTTGGCCATGGCGTAGATTCTCGCACCCTACCCAAAGGGACCTGCTGGTGAATGCGGAATTTCGACGGCAAAGAAGTCAAACAATTTTTCGATTCTTGCGACAACGGCCCTTTTCGCGACCTAATATTGTCCTTACAGGGCCAGTGCGCACACCAACCATTGACGCCTGTAGTCGCCCCATTCTTTCACCCCCCGAGAAGGATGGGGCGACACCTATTTACCGGGCATGTCGATTTGGGTGTTGAGATCGGCGGTCCTGAAGGCCTTGGCCACGATCAGCACGATCGGTATGAGCGCCAGCGGTATGACGAACGCCCACCGTAATTGCCCTCCCGTGGCGGCCGCGCCGATCAGCCCGCTACCGAGGATTGCGC
>JBDSQP010000178.1:0-4201 GCA_039929755.1 Aeromicrobium sp.
GCTGTCTTCGCCCGGGTGGTAGAAGGGCGCGATATCGCTGTTTTCGATATCGGCATCGGTGACCGGAATGTGCAAACGATCGCGGAACAGTTTGAGATCGTCCTTGGTCAGCTTCTTCATCTGGTGCGTCGCATTGCGGCCCATCAGGGATTCGATCATCCAGCCCTTGATGGTGTGGGCGAGGATGACGGTCGGCTGGCCCGTGTGCTTGGTGGCAGCGTCGAAGGCCGAATACACCTTGCGGTAGTCGTGGCCACCGCGTGGAAGGCGCTCGATGTCTTCGTCGGTGAGGTGCTCGACCATGGCGCGCAGGCGCGGATCGGGTCCGAAGAAGTGTTCGCGGTTGTAGGCGCCGGATTCGACCGACAGCGTCTGGAATTCGCCATCGGGAGTGCGGTTCATCTGGTTGACGAGGATGCCGTCGGCGTCGCGGGCGAGGAGGTCATCCCATTGGCGTCCCCATACGACCTTGATGACATTCCAGCCGGCGCCGCGGAAGAACGACTCGAGTTCCTGGATGATCTTGCCGTTGCCCCGGACGGGTCCGTCGAGCTGCTGCAAGTTGCAGTTGACGACAAATGTCAGGTTGTCGAGCTCTTCACGGGCCGCGAGGCCGATGGCACCGAGGGACTCCGGCTCGCCCATTTCGCCGTCGCCGAGGAATGCCCATACGCGCTGGTCGCTGGTGTCTTTGATCCCGCGGTTGTGAAGGTAGCGGTTGAACCGTGCCTGGTAGATCGCGGCGAGGGCGCCGAGGCCCATCGAAACGGTTGGGAATTCCCAGTAGTCGGGCATGAGGCGCGGGTGCGGGTATGACGACAACCCCTTGCCCGGTCCGTGGGAGAACTCCTGGCGGAACCGGTCGAGCTGTTCCTCGCTGAGCCGGCCTTCGAGGAATGAGCGCGCGTAGATACCGGGGGAGGCGTGACCCTGGAAGTAGACGTGATCGCCACCGCCGGGGTGGTCCTTGCCGCGGAAGAAGTGGTTGAAGCCAACCTCGTAGAGGCTCGCTGCAGATTGGTAGGAGGCGATATGTCCGCCGACTCCGAGCCCGGGGCGGTTTGCCCTCGAAACCATGACTGCTGCGTTCCAACGAATGATGGAGCGGATGCGGCGTTCGATCTCTTCGTTGCCGGGGAACCAGGGTTCACGCTCGGGAGGAATCGTGTTGATGAAATCGGTGCTGCGGAGCGCAGGAACGCCGACATTTTTTTCGCGCGCGCGTTCAAGAAGTTTGAGCATCACGTAGCGCGCGCGGCTGCGGCCGCGGCTGTCGATCATCTCGTCGAGCGAAGCGACCCACTCCTGTGTTTCGTCAGGGTCGATGTCCGGTAATTGGGTCGGTAGACCTTCGTGTATGACGGTCGGGCGCTCGGGGCCGGGTTGCGGCATGGGATCTCCTGGAAGTCTCGTGGACACCTCTCAATACTGGCACGAGCGATTCGCTACTGTGATACCGGTGACACCGCGGAGACTTCTACCAATGAGTAGGTTTTTTCGCGCGGATCTACCCGACAATGGGTAAGTTCATAGCAGCACTGCTGACGCCCCAAGGAGGCATCGTTGACCGCGGCGAAGTTGGGTTTTAAGCCCGACACCGTTATCCAGGAACTTGGCTGGGACGAAGACATTGATGAGGAACTGCGTTCCGACATCGAAAATGAAACAGGCAATGCGCTTGTCGACGCAGATGTTGGAGACGTGGTCGACGGGGTGTTGTTGTGGTGGCGCGACGGCGATGGCGATCTTGTCGATGGCCTCGTCGACTGCCTGCAGGACATCGTCGAAGGCGGTGGCATCTGGCTGTTGACCCCCAAGGTCGGTCGGCCGGGTTATGTCACGAACGCCGACATCTCCGAGGCGGCACCCGTCGCAGGCTTGGCGACTACAACGACGTCGTCGGCATCCGATGACTGGGCCGCGACGCGGCTTTCCACTCCAAAGCGCTAGGGACTGCTTTGACGATCGAGCTCGGCCAGGAAGCACCGGGTTTCACCCTCAAGAGTCAGCACGGTGAAGAAATCTCGCTGTCGTCGTTCCGCGGTGAGAAGTCAGTCGTCCTGATTTTCTTCCCATTTGCCTTCAGCGGCATCTGCACGGGGGAGTTGAGCGAGATTCGCGACAGCCTTTCCGACTTCACCGCTTATGACGCGGAAGTGCTCGCCGTGTCGTGCGATCACTTCTTTTCCAATCGGGCATATGCCGACCGTGACGGCTACACATTTTCGATCCTGAGTGACTTCTGGCCACACGGTGCGGTTTCAAGGGCATACGGCACTTTCAACGAAGAAGCAGGCGCTTCGAATCGGGGCACCTACGTCATCGACAAGGCCGGAATCGTGCGTTGGAAAGTCGAAAACGGCATCCCGGATGCGCGTGACCTCGATGCATACAAAAAGGCTCTTGCGACACTGGCGTAATTTTTGGCAAACAGTATGTGCATGACCCACGCATAGTGTTTGATTGGATGTGCTGCGACCGCTGAGGACCCGAGACCCCGGCGGTCGCAGCACTTATGTTTGGCCTCAGGTCGTGCGGTATCGTTTGCGGCTGATTGACATCCCTTTTGGGGCGAATAGCTCAGTTGGTTAGAGCTTCCGGTTTACACCCGGACGGTCGCAGGTTCGAGTCCTGTTTCGCCCACTCTTTCGAGGTCGCCGTGTTGTGGCGATTCGCCGGTTCAGGCCCGAGGCTGTGAATGCGTCCGTGCCGTTGTAGCTGGCCTTGATCGTGTAGGTGCCCGGTGTCAAGATCGTTGAAACGACGTTGGCCGTTGCGACGCCGCTTGAGTTGAGCGTCGCGCTGACCTAGATGGTCGAAATTCGCAGCAAAAGCGGCACAAATCACAGTTTCTGAGATCTGGAGGACTACAGCTCTTCGTAGGAGTCCATTTCGGCGTCAAAGCGCCATACGCGCCGCTTCTTTGTGGGTTTGGGTATGCCGGCCCGCTGCAATCCGGTCGAGAGAGGGCGATGCCACGTGGTCACCGGTATGGACTTGACGGCCTGCACGTAGCACGGATGGTGGGAGGCCGGAAGCCGTTCCAGAACCTGGTTGAGGTCGGCGATTGCAAGATCGACACCGGTGCGCAGGGTCACGGCGCTGACAATCTGCTTGTTGCCTTCGCGGCCGACCCCAAACGTTATGCACTGGTCGACCGAGGGAATCTTGGCGATGTTGCGGCTGACCTCCGACGGTGCGACGACGCCCTTGTCGGTCGTGATCAGGGCAGAAACCGGCTCGTAGTGCCAGAAGTTGCCCTGGTCATCCTTGCCGAACAGGTCGCCGGTTGAGCGCCACGCATCGCCTGGCTCGAAGACACTTCGCATCGGCGCTCCGGTCGCTGAATCGGCCGGATTGACCTTGGCCAGCAGTAAGCCGATCTCATTGGAAGCGGCCTCCTTGCCGAGCCCGTCGCGCGCCAGTTTGAGGTTGCGGTTCTCCATGTCAAAGGCGGCGATACGTACTTCTGAGGTGCCGGGAACCGGCCAGCCCATCGAACCCACGGGGGTTCCCTTGACGTTGGCGAGGATGGCTTCACCCTCCGCCGAGGCGTAGAACTCGAGGATTTGCGAAGTGGGGAAGCGTTCGGCGACGCGGCGCCAGAGGTTGGGTGGCATGCCAGACCCCATGAACATACGGATTGGGTGGTGCTGTTCGGCCGGATTGGGTGGTGCGAGTGTGACGCCCCGCAAGGATGTCCAGGTGTAGGCAACGTGGCTGA
Source organism: Aeromicrobium sp. (assembly GCA_039929755.1). GTDB lineage: Bacteria > Actinomycetota > Actinomycetes > Propionibacteriales > Nocardioidaceae > JACMOZ01. The sequence continues at coordinate 3,725 of JBDSQP010000178.1, forward strand.
CTCCGTATCGGCGCACCTCTTCCCAGAACGTGTCGGGATCCTCGCCCGAAGCCATGGCGAAGCGGGCGTTGCCAGCGATCGCGCCGCCAACACTCATCAACAAGGCAGACGAGTGGTGGATCGGCGTCGTGCAATAGACGGTGTCACCGGGATTGAGGTTGGCCGCCGAAGCGGTGCCAAGGGCGGACATCGCCCAGCGGCGGTTGGAGATGCGGGCCGCCTTGATGTGGGCGCCGTGTCCGGTGAAAAGTATGAAGGCGACGTCGCCGGCGCGATGAGGATTGGGTCGGTACCAGGCAGGCAATTCGACCTGATCCGGGTCGATGCGCTCCATATCGACGACACCCGGACGCAACTCGCGGGAGTCGGCGCCGCCGCCGAGAACACACCACGTGACGTTGTTGAGCAGTTCGACTCCGTCGGCATGCTCAGGGTCCGAAATGACCCAGGTGATCTGCCCCAGTGTTGCTTCTTTGA
>JBDSQP010000179.1:0-1751 GCA_039929755.1 Aeromicrobium sp.
CAAGCCTCTTCTGTTTGTCTTCAATTGCGACACCGATGAGCTTGGCGATGAGGACCTCAAGGCGCGTATGCGCGAGCTGGTGGCCCCCGCGGAGGCGATCTTCCTGGACGCCAAGTCCGAAGCCGAACTGGTCGAGCTGGGCGACGACGAAGACGCCGAAGCCATGCGCGCCGAAATGCTCGCCGACATGGGCGTCGAAGAGCCTGGCCTCGATGCCCTCGCCCGGGTCGGTTTCGACACTCTCGGCTTGCAGACCTACCTCACGGCTGGCCCCAAAGAGACCCGCGCCTGGACAATCCCCAAGGGCGCCACGGCACCCGAGGCGGCCGGCGTCATCCATACCGATTTCCAGCGCGGGTTCATCAAGGCCGAGATCGTTTCATTCGACGATCTGATGGTCGCCGGCACGATGGCCGCCGCCAAGTCTGCGGGCAAGGTGCGTATGGAGGGCAAGGACTACGTCATGGCCGACGGCGACGTGGTCGAGTTCCGCTTCAACGTCTGAATCGGCGGGCCGGTCGCGCAGAGGTCGCCGGTTGCGGTCCCTGAAGGGCGCGCGAACGACTGCAGTCGCCAAGAATTTCGATAGATCGAACGCGGCGGATTGACTCACCTCGTGAAGGCGCGGGCTCGCGAAGCCATTCTTCAGCTTCGGACCGAATGATTGGGGCGTGGTCCCTGAAATGAGCGACTGCCGAGAGGGCCAGCTCCCATCCGCTCACGCCCCGAGCACCAACCACCCGTGGGTCGAGGAATGCGCGTGGGGCTTCCGCATCACGGCAAAACTTGCTGTGATGGCTCCATGACCACTTACGACGTCCTTGGCCAGACCGTCATGATGCCCGTGCAGGTGCGGGACGGCACCAACGCGACCGTGATGTACGACGTGCCTCTTGAAGCCGCTCAGGCACTCGCGCCGGCCGGGTTCGAGGTGATTGAGACCGAGCCGGGTCGGGCCCAGTTCGCGCTGGCGCTCGTCGACTACAAGGACAACGACCTCGGCACCTACCTCGAGATCGGCACCATCTTCTTCGTCCGCCCCGAGGCAGGCGGTCCGGACGGAAACTTCATCACCCACCTGCCGGTGACCGAGCACTTCACCTGCGTGGCCGGCAACCAGATCTGGGGCTTCCCCAAGAGCATCGAGAAGATCGAGGTCACCAACGACGAGTCCACCTCGCGGTGGACCCTCGAGATGGATGGCGAGCTCGTCTTCGACATCACCCTGCCGCGGGGCGGCGCCGACGAGATGCCGCCGATGGAGCTGGTGTCCTACACGCTCATCGACGGGCGCCCGCACCGTACGCCGTTCACCCAGGGCGGTTCAGGAACCGGGATGTTCTTCGACGCTGAGGTCTCGTTGATGCTCGGCAGCCATCCGATCGCGAAAGAGCTGGCGAGCCTTGGCCTTCCCGACGCCCCCGTCGTCCTCACCACGTGGACAGAGCAGATGCGCGCCACCTTCGGCGAGCCTGAGCTGCTGTAGGCAAAGCACGACGCAGCAATGGCTGGCGAGCCACGTACGCCTGAGCCCTACTTGTAGTAAATGTGCTTTTGGCCGGGGTTGACGGTCTTCTCGATCACGTGGTTGACGTGCCCGACGTCCCAAGCTGATAGTGCCACGAAAATGATCACGAATGTCAGAACCATGATTGCTCCTCATGTCGGTTCCGGTGTTCCTGATGCCGAGTATGAAACTCGCTGAGTGCTAGCCCATATGACTCAGGTCACCTAGCCCGTATGACTCGGGC
>JBDSQP010000180.1:0-5281 GCA_039929755.1 Aeromicrobium sp.
TGCTGGCGACCTTCACGGTCCCCGAAGACCGGCCCCACTTCGTACGCGACATGGTCGCGAGCTGGCGCGAGGTGAAGCAGTTCCAGCCACCGTTCAACTACTTGCTCAAGATGGTTCCAGTCCCCGGATGGGCGCATCTCGAGGACGATCAGATCGACCTCGACTACCACTTTCGCCACTCGGCGTTGCCCTCCCCCGGGTCACAGCGCGAACTCGGCGTCCTCGTCTCCAGATTGCATTCAGCCAAGATGGATCGCCGATATCCATTGTGGGAGTGCCACGTCATCGAAGGTCTCGAGGACAATCTCTGGTCGCTCTACATGAAGGCGCACCATTCTCAGATCGACGGCGTCGGCGGCATACGGCTGCTGCGTCGCACCTTTTCGGCCGATCCTGATGCTCGCGACATGCTGCCGCCGTGGGCCATCGGCACGCACGGTCCGGAACAGTCGGGGGTTGCACGGCCGGAGCGGAAGAAAGAGATCGAACCGACAGGTCAGCGCGGACTCCTGTCCAGCAGCCTTTCGGTGGTGCAGTCGTTACGCCGGACATACACCGAAAGCCTCATCGGTCGCAGTGATGACGGCCGGGCGGTTCCGTTCCGGGCACCGAAGTCGATCTTCAACGAACCCATCCATACGCCTCGCCGCTTTGCCACGCAGCACTACCCGATCGATCGTATGAAGGCCGTCGCGACTGCGGCCGGCGGCAGTCTCAACGACGTGTTCCTGGCGATCTGCGGTGGTGCGCTGCGGCGCTATCTCCTCGAGCTCGACGCGCTTCCCAAGGAGAGTCTGACCGCCAATGTTCCGGTGTCAGTCCGCGAAGGCACGGGCGCCCAACTGGGCAATGCAATCACGTTCCTCTACTCGAGCCTCGGCACCGACGTCGAGGACCCGCTCGAGCGGATCGCGGCGATCAAGGCATCGACCCAACTCGGCAAGGATCGACTGCCACAGGCCTCTGGCGCCGCGATGGATGCTTACACAGCCGTGCTCATGGCCCCGTTCCTCAGCCAGGCGATCCTCGGCATCGGCGGGCGCGGACGTCCCGCCTCCAACCTGGTGATCTCCAACGTCCCGGGGCCAGCCGAGCAGCGGTTCATGGATGGGTCACGGCTGAAGGAGATCTATCCGCTGTCGTTGCTCTTCGACGGTCAGGCCCTCAACATCACCGCAGTGAGCTACGACGGGATGTTCAACATCGGCTACACGGGTTGTCGTGACTCGGTCCCACACCTGCAGCGCATCGCGGTCTACAGCGGGAACGAACTCGAAGCGCTCGAGAAGGCGCTCGAGATCTGAGCGTTGAGCCTTCACCAGCCTGGTGGCTTGATCACGTTGCCAGGAGTGTCTGCGAACATCGCACGCACGTCTTCCTCGCTGTAACCGGCGATCCCGCATCCGACCTTGGTAAGCCAGAATTCGAGATCGGGCCGCTCCCGAGCGAACGCGATGAACCGTGAAGCGGCAAGCCGGAACGACTCGATTCCCTCCATCGTCGGCAACCCGTAGCTCTGCCCCTGAAGGCCCTCGCCGACACCCATGATTGCGCCAAACCGGACGAGCGCTGTGTATGCGGCGCCCCCACCGTGTTGCCCCTCACGGTTGCTGCCGAACACGAAGATCCCGGTCGGCGGCAGCGACTCGATGTTGTTCGGTGTCGTCCTGCTCATACGTCCATTGTGCGCATAGAGGAAGATCGGACGAACCCCACTTTCAGTCCCGAGGACACCCATGAGCCGTATCACCTGCCCCGTCCTCCAAACGCGCGTCACCAGTGCGGAGGAAGCGGCCAAGTTGGTGCAGCCTGGCGACTCGGTCGGTATGAGCGGGTTCACCGGTGCGGGTTATCCCAAGATGCTGCCGACGGCCCTGGCGGAACTGATGACGGCCGCCCACGCACGGGGTGAGGAGTTCCAGATCGGGCTGTGGACCGGCGCCTCGACGGCTCCCGAAGCCGATGGCGTTCTTGCCGAGGCGCATGGGATCTCGACGCGTTTGCCCTACAACTCCGACCCCACGTTGCGGACGCTGATCAACGCCGGCGACGTCGACTACATCGACGCTCATCTCAGCCACTCGGCGCAACAGATGTGGTTCGGGTTCTACGGTCCACTCAACGTCGCCATCGTCGAGGTCACGGCGATCCTTCCCGGCGGTCTGCTCGTGCCGTCGAGCTCGGTGGGCAACAACAAGACGTGGCTCGACCAGGCCGACAAGATCATCCTCGAAGTCAACTCCTGGCATCCGCGCGAGCTCGAGGGTTTTCACGACATCTACTACGGTTCGGCGCTGCCTCCGCATCGCAAACCGATCCAGCTGACCGGGCCGATGGATCGGATCGGGGAGCCATACCTGCACGTAGACGTCAACAAGGTCGTCGCGGTAGTGGAAACCGACCATCAGGATCGCAACTCGGACTTCGCCGTCCCCGATGCGGACTCGAACGCAATCGCGGACCACCTGTTGGAGTTCCTGCGTCATGAGGTCAAGGTCGGCCGTATGCCGCCCAACCTGTTGCCGCTGCAATCCGGGGTCGGCAACGTCGCCAATGCGGTGCTGGCCGGTCTCGACCACAGCGAATTCACCGACCTGATGGCGTTCACCGAAGTCATCCAGGACGGAATGCTCGATCTGCTTGACAGCGGAACTTTGCGGGCGGCGTCGGCGACCTCGTTCGGATTGTCCAATGCGGGTGTCGAACGATTCATGTCCAACATCGACTCCTACAAGGGCCGCATCCTCCTGCGCAGCGAGGAGATTTCCAACCATCCGGAGCTTGTGCGCCGGCTCGGTGTCATCGCCATGAACGGCATGATCGAGGCCGACATCTACGGCAACGTGAACTCCACCCATGTCATGGGCAGCGCGATCATGAACGGCATTGGCGGCAGCGGCGACTTCACCCGCAACGCGTTCCTCAACTTCTTTCTGTCGCCCTCGACGGCCAAGGGCGGCGCCATCTCGGCGATCGTGCCGATGGTCAGCCACGTCGACCACACCGAACACGATGTGCAGGTCATCGTCACCGAACAGGGGCTGGCCGACCTGCGTGGCCTCTCACCGAAGGACCGCGCGGTGCGCATCATCGCGAACTGCGCGCACCCCGACTTCCGCGATCGACTCACCGACTACATGGCGCGTGCGCAAGCGGCTAGGCCTGCCGCGCGGCATACGCCGCACCTGCTCGACGAGGCGCTCAGTTGGCACCAGAGTTTCCTCGACACCGGGCGTATGTGAGCTTTCTGGCTCACGCGACTACGACTGTCGATAGACCTCACGTCGGTGGCCGATAGTGACGACCACTATCAGCAAGACCTCGTCCTCGATCGAGTAGATGATCCGATAGTCGCCCAATCTCACACGAAATCCTGGGCGTCCCTTGAGCGGTCGCATGCCTGGAGGGCGAGGATTTTGCGAGAGAAGGGCAACGGCTCCCCGGACACGCTGCGCAGTCTGCGGGTCCAGCTTGCGCAAGGCTCGCGCGGCTGCCGGGCGGAACTCGACGCGATAGGGACTCACGACCAGCCGAGATCGACCTTGACCTGCTCCCAGGGAACGTTAGGACCTTCCTCGGCCATTGCGGCGTCGAATGCGTCAAGGTCTTCAACTTCCTCGAGCGCATTCATGAACTCTTCGTACCGTTCAGGACTGATGAGGACGGCGGCAGGTTTGCCGTAGCGCTCAAGGAAGACGGCCTCCCTTCGCGCGGCTTCGACTGTGGCGGGGAGGTTGTCCCGTGCTTCCGAGATCTTTATGGTTGCCATTCACTTATCGTACAAGATTTATAGTCTTTTGTACGTTTTAGGCCTGACGCACCTGTCCGGCCACACGCCGCGCCAAGGATTGTGGAAGAACGCGTCCTCGGTTCTTCGACCGATCCTCTCGCCCAGTCCAACCTCGTGAAACGCCGGGACCAACGCGATCAACCAGCCCGGAAACGCAAATATCTGAATTCCGGACTGGGGGTTCGAAACTGCTGTTACGTTTCGCGTATCACCTCTGGGAGGTCCACATGAGAATCGCAATCGGAGCCCTGCTCATAGCGTTCGTGGTCGGACTGACTAGCTGTGGCTCAAACAGCGATGGTTCCTCGGCCGCTATGCCAACCGTCGAAAGCAAGCGGCTTGACGTGGCAATCAGCGACCTCGCTGCAGTGGGAATAGAAGAAGACAAGGTCGAAATAGTAGGTGGCGGCGCCTTGGGTGTAATCAGCAAATCGAATTGGATTGTCTGTACCCAGGAGCCTGGTGGGGGCGAGATCATCACTGGCAAAATTCGACTAATCGTTGACCGTGAATGTCCTACCGCCGTACCCGTAGCAACACCAGAGCCCGCGACTTCGGCGAGCGCGCTACCTTCGCCTAGTGCGACATTGGAAATGGCGGACGACTCATTCAAGATGCCGAATCTTGTCGGAAAGGTCCTACAAGATGCTCAGGACGAACTCCAGACCCACGGCAGCTATGTAATGGACCAACAGGACGCGCGAGGGTTGAACCGTTTCCAAATGTTGGACTCAAACTGGAAAGTCTGCAGCCAAAGGCCGGCGGCTGGAATAATCATTTTGGTAACCGATACGGTCACTCTTCGGTCAGTCAAACTGAACGAGAATTGCCCGTAGCTAATCGAGTCGATAAGAACTCCGGATGCCCAGGCGCAGATCAGCGATTCGCGAAGACAAACGGCAAGACGCTTCGATCGGCATCGAGCCAATCAACACTTCCCAGCGAGTCTGCGTCCAGCCAGGCAACCGCATCGTGCGAGTCTTCTGGTTTCGGCACGCCTTGCTCTATCACAACGAACCAGAGGCGCATGACAACTTGGTCCGAGATCGACCAATGGCCGCCGCCGGGAGCGACGAGTTCCTGTCCCATCTTGACCTCAATAGAGAGCTCTTCTCTGAGCTCTCGAACAAGCGCATGCTTGGCGAGTTCGCCCGTTTCCACCTTGCCGCCCGGAAACTCCCAGCGACCGGCGAGCACAGGTGGTCCCGTCCGCCTCGCCGCCAAGACGATCGATGGCTTCTCAAGCGAGTCGACGATCAGAGCTCCGACCACCAGCTTAGGAACGACCATGCGCAGAGTGTGCCATCTCTAGATCAAATCTGAATGACATTTCATTTGGCCACCACTTAGGTCCTGGGATGGTTAGCTGTGCCCATGCAGGAAGGGATCTACGAGTCGCTGACCACCGAATTGTTGGCGAATCAGATCAAGCAAGCGACAGTGTTGATCCCGGAACTCTTGGGGGTCGCTGACGTTGACCAGCCACAGGTG
>JBDSQP010000181.1:0-3252 GCA_039929755.1 Aeromicrobium sp.
GCCTTGGCGGTGTCGATGCTCGAGCCGCCGCCAACGGCGACGATGACGTCGAATGGACCGTTTGCGCGGGCGAATTCGATGGCTTCGATGAGGCTGCCATCTGTCGGCTCTATGCGCGAACGATCAAAGACGATCGGGTCGAGGCCGGCTGCGCGAAGCTCCCCAGCCAGTTGACCGGGCGTGCCGGTAGCGGCCACTCCCGGATCGGTGATCAGTAGAACCCGGCGCGCGTTGAACTGTGCGATGTCGAAGGCCAACTCGTGTCGCGCGCCGACTCCGAATTTGAGCCCTGGTGCACCATAGGTGAAGACAGTCTCGGGACGATCGGGCGAAAAACTCGTCACGAGAACTCCATTCGATAGCGGCAACCACGGGTAGTTTACGCACCGCGCATGTTCCTCGACGGCATGCCCTAGGCTAAAACTTCAGGCGACGAGGGGAATCAATGAGCAACAAGTGGATGGCCGGTGCGGCCGCGCTCGTGCTGGTCAGCGGCCTCTCGGCTTGTGGGTCACCGGGCAGCACACTCGAGCCGACCGGCGCGACGACCACCAAGGCCCCCGATATCTCGCAACACCAGTCCGGACCCGAAAGCCCGATCGCCTACGGATTCCAGGTTCCCAAGGGTGCCACTCAGCTCGGGCCTCTCGTCCGATTCAGAAGTGCACGCCTGATCAAGGAATACCGGCCTCAACTCGATGCGGCGATTGCGCAGGAGGCCGCCGACGCCGCGGCCAAGGCAGCGCAGGATCTCAAAGACGGAAAGACTCCGGTCTCGCCCGCTCCATCACCGGTCAACCGGCCCTACGACGACACCTTCAAGCTTCTCGCTGATGCCGCACCCAAACCCGACACCACGATGTCGGTCATGCGCGTCGACGGCAATCCATCCGACGTCGTCTACCGAATGGTTGGCCAGGTCGCTGCTGTGCTCCCGAAGGCAGGCATCAAGGCGCGCGACCTCTCCAAGTTCTGCACGGTCAAGGATGAGCGCATCACCGGATGCAACCTGAGCGTCCGTGGCCTCACCGGCGGCGACCGCGACGTACGCGTGACGGTGAGCGTCGACCCCGGTGACGTGACCACCCGCACGTCCCTCCCCTCGTCTAGGACCCGGCCCGTCATGACATTGCTCGTCGAATACGTAGGAGAGCCGCGCAAGGGTCAAATCGGCAAGGACACCGATGGCATCGGCGATCTCCCCGATGGCGACAAGACTGCCCCGCCCAGTTCGCTCATTTGGCCAAAGATGGACACCGACGACCCCTCGACGGTCGCCCTCCTCGACGGCACATGGAAAGCCCCGGACGGCGCGACGATTCTGTTGAGCGGTCATCAACCTCCGTTCGCGGCGTTGTCGACAGACAAGGGAAAACAGGCCGATCTGATCGCCGAGGAATGGACGCGATCAGTCGGCGACAAAGGTGAGTTCACGAAGGACGTCGTCGAGGACCTCAACGAGGTGAGCACGACCTATACGGCGGTTCGCGAGGACGGCGTGCGCGCCTTTGCGACGTTCGTACTCTCGGCACGGGGCACCTACGCGATGCTGTTTTATTTGCCGGCGCCGACGGTCTGAGCGATCGACCAAGCTGGGCCGGTCAAACCCTGTTGATCAAGTCCAATGAATGCTTGACCATCGACAAGACCGGATAGTCCTGCGACCCGGTCCGATCGATTGGCACCCACTCGACGCGGTCGGTGGTTCCCCCGACGTCCATGATCTCCAACGTCGCCTCTGAATCGACTTCAACTAGGTACAACAGATGAACGCCGTGGTAGTCCTCGTACTGATCATCGCGGCCAAGATCAACCACATGAACACTATGAACATCGGTCAGCACAGCTGATCTGGCATGGAGTCCGGTCTCTTCATACAATTCACGGCGCACCGCGTCATCGGGCGATTCGCCATGATCGACTCCCCCACCGGGCAGCGTCCACATACCTGCTGGATATCCGTTGGTGGAAATACGGGTCAGGAGAATGCGGCCATCGGAGACCGCAACTGCATACGCACCGAGCCGTTGCGTGCGCGACGATTCGGTCATGTTCACTCCACAGGAGACATTCAGCAAAGACGGATAGAGTCAATCACAATGAGTGAACTTGCCCCGCTTCCTGTCACGACAGCACCTCCCAAAGAGCGTGTCGCCTATCTCGACAACGCTCGCTATTGGGTGATGCTGCTGGTCGTTATCGGTCACTCGCTCACCGAGTTCGTCGTCATGGACTCCGCCAAAGGCGTCTACACCTGGATCTATTCGTTCCATATGCCGTTCTTCATCCTGATCTCGGGCTACACGGCCAGGAGGTACGTCGGCGACTTTCGCCAAGTGCGCCGCATCGTCAGCACGTTGATCGTCCCATATCTGCTCGTCGAAACGAGCCTCCAGCTCATCACGAAACACTACGACGGCGAACCCAAGCACCTCGAGATCCTGTCGCCGCAATGGCTTGGATGGTTCCTTGCGGCACTGTTCATCTGGCGCATCACCACTCCCCTGTGGCGGGCGCTCAAATACCCGATCACGACGTCGATTTTGATTTCGCTGCTCGTCGGGTTGATCGAGGTTCCCAACGTTCTGGCCTTGCCGAAGATTCTCGGCCTTTTGCCGTTCTATGTCGTTGGTCTGCACATGAATCGGGAGCGGTTCAACAAACTTGCTGACATCCGGATCCGCATCGCATCGATCCTGGTGCTCACCGGCTCGTTTGTGTGGTGCCAGATGTACTCGCACGATCTGACGACGGACTGGTTGCTCTGGAAGCAACGCTATTCGGAGTCACCTCTGCTTGCCGGTCCACTCGAGGGGATGTTCCAGCGTGCACAACTTCTCGCGATCGGGTTCATCCTGACGTTTGCCACCCTGTCGCTGATACCGCACAAGAAGTCGATCACCACGATCCTCGGTGGGAGAACGTTCTACTGCTACCTGCTCCACGGCTATGTGATCATCCTGCTCGACCGCCAGTTTGACCTGTGGTCGAAGTTCGAGAACTATGGAGCGGCTGCGGTGGTCGGCTGCATCGTTGCGGCGGTCATCCTCGCGAATGTCCTGATGACCAAGCCATTTTCTGTCATCTTCCGACCTCTCTTCGAACCCAAGCTCACCTGGATGTTCCGGACCGCGGAGCCTTCGCCCAAGCCTGTCAAGGTCTGACCCGAGGACCAAGCAATCTGCATCAGGTGCGGCTTCGCGGCATCAAAGCAGAAGCAAGAGTCACCCCGAGGGCAGACTCCGACATGCC
>JBDSQP010000182.1:0-3637 GCA_039929755.1 Aeromicrobium sp.
GGTCAGCCAGCAAGACGCTGGTGTCCAGGACATAAGTGCGGCGTTGCGGGCTCGTGCTCTTCTTTACAGCCACGACTTCTCCTCGCGAGCCCACACGCACCCTGCGCCGGCCCTTATCTGATGAGTAGGACCGAAACTTTGAGCTCTGGGGCGAGCATCGCTAACACCCTTTGAACGTACGACCGCGAGCCGAATTATTCGGGCAGACACGCCCGAACGCGGGTTAAGGACACGTAAACCCTGAGGGTTGGTAACCCTCAGGGCGGCAACCCTGAGGGTTATTGACCGAAGCGGCGTTCGCGTGCGGCGTAAGAACGGATCGCGCGCAGGAAGTCGACGCGACGGAATGCGGGCCACAGGGCATCGCAGAAATAGAACTCCGAATGAACGCTCTGCCAGAGCAGGAATCCTGAGAGCCTCTGCTCCCCCGACGTCCTGATCACGAGGTCGGGGTCAGGCTGGCCCTTGGTGTAGAGGTGCTCGGCAATGTCGTCGACCTCGAGGGTCCGGGCAACCTCTTCGAGCGAAACACCCTTGGCCGCCTGGTCGAGCAACAGTGCGCGCATCGCGTCAGTGAGTTCCTGACGACCGCCATAGCCGACACAGATGTTGACGACCATTCCGGAGAAGGAGTCAGTCGATGCTGCCGATGACTTCATACGCGCCGCCGACTCGGCGGGCAGCATGTCGAGATTGCCGATCAGCTGGATACGCCATGTGCCTTCGGAGGCGAGCTGATTGATCAGGTTCTCGATGACGCTGAGAAGGCTTTCGAGCTCACTGGCCGGACGTTGCAGGTTGTCGGTGGAAAGGACCCACAATGTGACGATCTCGACGTCGAGTTCTTCGCACCAGTGGAGGAATTCGCCGATCTTGTCCGCACCGGCCTGATAGCCGTGGTCGACTCCCGCTCCGGCCCCCTTGGCCCATCGTCGGTTGCCATCAACGATAGCGCCGACATGTTTGGGAAGTCGGCTTCGGTCGAGGCGGTGCTGCAACCTACGTTCATAGGCTCCGTAGATGAGGTCGCGTGGTGCCATACGGCTAATCTAGTCGTATGAGCGACCTGAAATCAGATGGCCTTACCCAAGACGTGAGCGCCCGGCTGAGAGTGCGGGCCGCAGAGATCAAACCCAAGCTTCGCGGATGGCTTCACGCGGCCACATGGCCCCTGGCATTCTTCGGCTTTTTGGTGATGTTGGTGGTCGCTGACAGCGTCAAAGTCCGCGCGGGCGTGGCCGTGTTCATGGTCAGCGCGCTGTCATTGTTCGGAACAAGCGCGGTCTATCACGCCGGTCACTGGTCCGAAAAAAACAAGGCACGGTGGAAGCGTGCCGACCATGCCAACATCTTCTTCCTCATCGCCGGCTCCTACACCCCCTTCGCCCTGCTCCTTCTCGACACGAAGAACGCCTGGATCCTGTTGTCCCTCGTCTGGGGAAGCACCGTCCTCGGCGTGTTGTTCCGGGTGTTCTGGGTCGGTGCCCCTCGCTGGCTCTATGTGCCCATCTACATAGCAATGGGATGGGCTGCCATTTTCTGGATCGGTGACTTCAAGGAGGCCGGGGGGACAGCAGTCCTCACCTTGCTCGCCGTTGGCGGCGGGCTATACACGATTGGAGCCCTGGTCTACGGTTTCAAGAAACCCAACCCGTGGCCCAACTGGTTCGGGTTCCACGAGGTCTTCCATTCGCTCACGATCGCTGCGTTCATCGTGCACTACATCGGCGTCTCGCTGATCGCCTATCGCCAGTACTGATTTTCAGTCTCTCCCCGAGATTTGTTCAATTTTTGCCCGTTTGCCGATCCATAACGGGCGGATACTGAACAAATCTTGATTGTGGAGTGGCGCGGTGATCCACAGATCGTATGAAGGTTGTTCACTGTCGTCCGTTCGTGTGGCCGGATGGAATCATGCCCACTCCACTTCCGGCCGAACTTCTTCTGCGACCGTTCACCGCAGCTGAGGCACGCGACCTCAAAATCACGGCGAAGGTACTTCGGGGAAGTCGGTTTCTACGGCTGTTTCCCCGCGTGTATGTCCAACGCGATCTCGAGCTCACCCCGGTGATTCTGGTCCAGGCGGCTCTGCTGGCTACAGGAGAACACGCGGCGGCCAGCCACGAATCCGGTCTGGCGGTTTGGGGCGCCGACATCGGCAATCGTGGCACCGTGCACCTTTCGACTCGACGACGTTCGCCAACTCGGATCGGAGGAATCACGATGCATCGCGGCAACCAACTCGAGGTCGCCCACGTGGCCTGTGGTTGCAGAGTGTTGTCGCCCGAACGTTGTCTGGTCGACGCCTCGACTCGGCGTTCGATGCCCGATCTTGTGACGGCCGGCGACTGGCTCATACGCAATCAACACATGACCAGGAGTTCATTTCTGACATTCGTCACCGATCGCCATTTCGACGGCGTGGTTCGGGCCCGTCGTATTGCCGAACTTCTCGACGACTGTTCCGAGTCACCGCGAGAGTCTTTGGTTCGAATGATTCTCGAACTCTCTGGTCTGCCGCGGCCAATCTGCAACCGGACCTACGGCGATGCGCACGAGCCGTTCGCGCGACCGGACATGTCGTATCCCGAGTGGAAGGTCGCGATCGAGTACGACGGCCGCCAGCACGGACTGAGCCTCAGCCAGCGGACTCGTGATGTCTGGCGCCGCGAGCGGATGGAACGGATTGGATGGACGTTCATCGTGGTGACCGCGGCCGACCTCAGGCGCCCACGCGAAATCGTTAACCGAGTCCACGCCGCGCTATGCGAGCACGGATTCGGTGGACCCAAGCCCGCATTCCCATCCGAGTGGACACAAGCCTTCGGCCGAAGCGCATGATTTGTGCGAAGCTCGCCCAGTTTGACGGATCAAAACGGGCGAGAACTGAACAAATCTCGGAGTTCGTCGACGGTGGTCATGGGCCTTTGGCAGACGAAGCCTTGGCACACATAAGCCGTCGGCTTTCCAGCAACCTCGTCCCGGCCCTCGAACAGCGGTATGTCGAGTCCGGCTTCGCCGGCGATCACCACTGCACCTCCGGGGGCGTTCTTGAGCGCGGCCCTGTGGAGTTCGTCCTTGCCGGCTCCTCTGCCGACAATGGCGATTTCGAGTGGCCCCGATTGCAGGGCCTCGGCGGCGGCCAGCGTCCAGCCCGCGAACCGCGGTGCCTGCCGCGCAACGCCCGCTGAGGACGCAAGGCCCGACTCTGCCGCATCCAGATATGCCGACTCGCCCGTGATGGCGGCAAAAGAAATCAGTGCGTGGGTCACGGAAGAAACGCCGGAGGGCGAGGCATTGTCGGAGACGTCCTTGGGCCGCACGACGAGTGATTCTGCGTCGGCCGAGGTGTCGAAGAAGCCGCCATCCGGGTCACCGAACTCGCCCATGACACGATCGAGAAGCGCCCGCGCCCGTTGCAGCCACACTGCGTCGCCGGTCACACCGAGCACTGCGAGATACGCCTCCGCCACGCAGCCATAGTCCTCGAGCACTCCGGCATTGGCCGAAGCCCGTCCGACCCGAGACGTACGTAACAACTTGCCTTCGCCCGTCGTATGAACGCTGGCAAGAAGCTCCGCTGCCCCGATTGCGGCGGCGGTGAACGTCGGCTCGTCGAGGAGGACCCCTGCCTCGG
>JBDSQP010000183.1:0-2173 GCA_039929755.1 Aeromicrobium sp.
TTCTTTTTGACGGCGCATGTGTTGCAGACACCCATGCGGCATCCGTATGCGGGCTTGAGGCCGGCGGCCTCGGCCTGCTCGAGGATCGTCTGGCCACTGTTGGCGACGTCGACAACGCTGTCGTCGAAACTCAGGGTGCCGGTGGCATCCGCGGCGTCCAGGTTTACGCTCGCAATCTTGAAGTACTCCAGCTTGAGTTGATCGAGGGCGCCCATTTCTTCGTAGGTGTCCTTGACGATCTGGATGAGTCCGGCCGGCCCACAGGCATATGTGAGGGTGCTAGCCGGATCGATGCTGAGGTTCTTGAGGTGTTCAACGGTGAATCGTCCCTCGAGCTCAGCATTCGTCGCGGGTTCGCGGGTGTAGACGCGGACAAGTTTGAACGATGGGTTGCCGGCGGCGATGGCGTCGAGTTCATCGCTGAAGATCTCGTCTTCACGCGAACGCGCGTAGTGGAGGAACGTGATGTCGCCGGTGTAGCCCTCATCACTCAGGGTGCGGATCATCGACATTACCGGGGTGATTCCGCTGCCGCCGCTGAGGAGGAGCAGGTTTTCGGGCATGACGTCCGGGAGCACAAACTCTCCTTGAGCCTGCGAGAGGTAGATCAACGTTTTGGGGGCGAGTCCCTTTTTGAGGAATTGCGAGACGTAGCCGTCGGGATGGGCCTTGACCGAGACGCTGAACATTCCGTCGCGGCGGTGCGTGGAACTGGAGACCGAAAAGACCCGGACGCGGCGTTTTCCTTCGACTTCGACGCCGAACTGAACGTGCTGGCCGGGCTTGAAGCCGTCCCACGTGTGGTTGGGCTTGATGACAACGGTGCAGGCGTAGCCGGTTTCGCGGATGATTTCGACGACGCGGCCGCGCACGTTCTGAACTGCAAGCATGGGGTGGAGTTGGTCGAGAAAATGATCGACCGTATGAGGGGTTGCCAGAGTGGCGACTGCCTTCGAGGCGAGAACCTTGCGTAGTACTGCCATGATGCGTTTCCCCTTTCGCTTAGTCACTCATCGAGTGAACGTCTGTACACTGAATAATGCCGGAGTGAAGCAACACAAGCAAGCGGCTGGCTCCGTGACGCGCGACACTTAGTTCACAGGCGTACACCGAAGGGAGGCTGACTAGGCTATGACGGTGGTATCGGAGTCAGCGCCTACGCAGTCGAGGCAGGCGCAAAAGGAGCGCACGCGCGAAGCGATCCTCGCTGCTGCCCTGAGGTTGACCCAGGAACAGGGCTTTGGGCAGATCAGCCTGCGTCAGGTGGCCCGTGAAGCCGGCGTCGTCCCGACTGCGTTCTATCGGCATTTCGAGTCGATGGAAGAGCTCGGGCTGATGCTCGTCGTGCAGTCATTCACGACACTGCGCACCATGATCAGGGATTCCCAGCGGGATCCCCAACTGTTTACGAACATCATCGACAACTCCGCCGAGATTCTCGTTCGGGTCGTCAAGGAAAACAAGGCGCATTTCGGCTTCATCGCCCGCGAACGCTTTGGAGGACCTCCGGTTATTCGGCAGGCGATCCGCCATGAGCTCGATCTGTTTGTCAGCGAACTCGCAATCGTGCTTGCGCGATTGCCAAATATCGACAAGTGGAGCAGCGAGGACGTCCATATGGTGTCGCGGCTGTTCGTCCGCAACATGGTCGGAAACGCCGAAGAGGTCGTCGAAATGCCCGAAGGGCGCCCCGATCTGGAAGAACAGATCAAGGAGGGTGCCCGGCGTCAGATGCGTCTCATCGTCATCGGTTTCCGTGACTGGGACTCGCAGGGCTAGTCGTTCATTAAGCTAGACACTCTTCGAGCTAGGCGCTTTCAACACCTGAGCGGCACCGTACGTGTCCTGGGCGGTCGTCGCCAGGCGGTCGAGTGCCTGCTCGAAAATGTCGTTGCCGACCTGATCTTCGAGTTCTTGAAGGATGGCCGGATCGGCGCCGAAGTTGGCCGACCACGTGACGTGCGAGCTCTTGGCATCCGATGCTTCCACCAGGATTGTCGCCCTGTGGTTCGTGATCGGGAATGGCGGCTCGGGCATCGAATAGGAAAGAGTCATGGTGTCGTCATTGCGCTCGAGGACCGTGACGACCAGTTCGGGGGAGGCCTCGGGTCCTTCGGGCGCGCTGCGAAGTCGAGGGTGCCATTGGGCGAAGTCGCCGACCAACTTCCATACC
>JBDSQP010000184.1:0-1989 GCA_039929755.1 Aeromicrobium sp.
CCCATGGGTTCCATCGCGTATGCACTCGCGGCCGGCAACACGGTTGTCTTCAAGCCCAGCGAATACACGCCGGCAGTCGGCCAGTGGCTTGCCAACACCTTTGCCGAAGTCGTCCCGAATCCGGACGTGTTCCAGGTCGTCACGGGCCTCGGCGAGACGGGCGCTGCGCTTGCCAGGTCGGCCGTCGACAAGGTCGCGTTCACGGGTTCGGGCCCGACCGGCAAGAAGGTCATGATGGCCGCCGCCGAGCGGCTGACGCCGGTCATCATCGAGGCCGGCGGTAAGGACTCGCTGATCGTCGACGAAGACGCCGATATCGAAGCCGCCGCCGATGCGGCCCTGTGGGGATCGATGTCCAACGCCGGTCAGACCTGCATCGGCGTCGAGCGGGTGTATGTCCACGAGAAGGTCTTCGACTCTTTCATGACCGAGATCAAGGAGCAGGCCAAGTCACTGCGCGCTGCGGGCGACTCCGAAGCCCAGCTCGGCCCGATCACGATGCCCTCGCAGCTCGGCATCATCAAGCGCCATATCGACGACGCGATCGCCAAGGGCGCAAATGTCGTGATGGGCGGGTCGGACGCTGTCGGCGATCGCTTCGTGCAGCCGACGATCCTCACTCACGTGCCCGAGGACTCGAGCGCCATCACCGAGGAGACTTTCGGGCCGACAGTCACGATCAACCCAGTGCGTGACATGGATGAAGCCGTCCGCCTGACCAACGCCACCGAATACGGCCTGGCCGGTACGGTCTTCGCCAAGAAGAACGGCGTCGACATCGCCCGCCGCATACGTTCGGGCATGACCTCGGTCAATGCTGTAGTCGCCTTCGCCGGGGTCCCCGGTTTGCCGTTCGGCGGCGTGGGCCAGTCCGGGTTCGGTCGCATCCATGGTGCCGATGGCCTCAAGGAATTCACTTACGCCAAGGCGATCACGCGGCAGCGGATGAAGCCGCTGATGGTGCTCACGTCATTCAAGCGTGACCTCAAGACCGAGAAGCGCGTCACCAAGATCATGACGATGCTGTATGGCGGCAAGGGAACTCTTGAGAAGAAGTAGCGGCTAGGTTTTCCGGGTGACTTTTCATCGCTATGTAGCCCTCGGAGATTCGTTCACCGAAGGTGTCGGAGACCCGGACCTCTCGTTGCCCAACGGCGTGCGCGGCTGGGCGGATCGTTTCGCCGAGGTGCTGGCCGGCCAAGTGGACGACTTCGCGTATGCGAATCTCGCGATCCGCGGACGCAAATTGCTCCAGATCGTCGGAGAGCAGATCGAACCCGCAATTGGGCTCAAGCCTGACCTCGTCAGCCTGTATGCCGGCGCCAACGATGTGCTCAGGCCCCGCGTCGACATCGATAACCTGGTCGGCGCCTATGACGCGGCACTCGGCAAACTCGCTGCGAACGGGGCGCATCTGCTGCTGTTCACGGCTTACGACCCGGGGGATTCTGCAATTTTCGGCGCGCTCAGGGGACGGTTTGCGATCTACAACGAGCTCGTGCGCGAAGTTGCCGAGAAGTACAACGCGACCCTTATCGACTTCTGGCGCCTTCGTGACTACCGCGACGACCGCTACTGGGCTCAGGACAGGATGCATATGTCCAGCGTCGGCCACCAGCAGATGGCGATCGAGGCGCTCAACGCGCTGGGCGTCGACCACGAACTTGAACCGCTGCCGCTCGACCCTCGTCTGTCCATGACGAGGGCTGAGCAGTTCGCGGCCAACATGGACTGGGCGAAGTCGCATGCGGGTCCGTGGGTCAAGCGGCGCCTCACCGGAGTGTCTTCCGGCGACGGGTTGGAGCCGCGTCACCCTGGCTTTCCGACCCGTTAGGGACGAGAGAATCGAAGTTGTCGCCGCACAGCCAGCGCAATCGCGATTCTCGCGTCACGTCGTACCCATCGGCCATGATGGATCCATGCATGTCGACTGGTCTTCCGCCGACCCTCTCGTCGGGCGCACGGCCGAGTTGGCCCAGCTTCTGGTTG
>JBDSQP010000185.1:0-11454 GCA_039929755.1 Aeromicrobium sp.
GCTCGCAGGACAGTACGAACGAGCCACCACGTGACTCAAACGGTCTGGGACCCTGACCGCTACCTGAAATTTGCGGACGAGCGGGGGCGCCCTTTCGCCGATCTCATACAGCGAGTTTCGGGTGATCCGTCGACGATCGTCGACCTTGGATGCGGGCCGGGGCAACTGACCGGCATCCTGCGTGAACGCTGGCCATCGGCGAAAATCCTCGGCGTCGATTCCTCGTCCGAAATGATCGACCAGGCGAATGCGGGCAACACCGATGCTGCCGTCAGGTATGAACTCGGCGACGTCGCGGATTGGACAGGGCGGGCCGATCTGATTGTTTCCAACGCAATGTTCCAGTGGGTCCACAACCAACTCGATGTCATCAAGCGACTGACCGACATTACAGAAACGTTCGCACTCCAGGTGCCCAACAATTTCGATGCTCCCAGCCACGCGCTGATGCGCGAAGTCGCCGGGCAGGAGCAATACGCCGATCACCTTCAAGACGTCGAGTTTCGGACCGGCGTCGATGCCGGCACCTACCTCGACCTCTTTGCAGGTCTGGGTTGGACCGTTGACGCCTGGGAAACGACATACCAACACATTCTTCAGGGCGAAGACGCCGTGTTCGAATGGATCTCCGGCACCGGTGCACGGCCGGTCCTTCAAGCGCTGCCCGACGACATACGGCCACGGTTCGAGGCTGACTACAAGGCGGCGCTTCGGGAGGCCTATCCGTGCCGTGACTGGGGAACAGTGTTGCCGTTCGCCCGGGTCTTTGTCGTTGCGCGACGGCCTGACTCTGTCTAGTAGGCTGGTTCGCGCAATCCCCGGTTGGTCTGCCGGCAGGGCCCGCCGCACTTTGAATGCGGACTAGCGACGTAGGTTCGACTCCTACCCGGGGAGCATATTTTTTTGAATGGAGTCACGTGAGCACCAGGTCGTCTGGCGGAACGGTCACCGCAATAGTCCTGGCAGCAGGCGCGGGCACGCGCATGAAATCCACCAAGGCCAAGGTGCTCCACGAGATCGCCGGTCGCAGCATGGTGGCGCATGCGCTCGCCGCTGTCTCAGGTGCGGGGATCACCACCACGGTCGCCGTCGTCGGCCACGACCGTGAGCAGGTTTCGGCGCACATTGCTCTGCTGGATCCGACCGTTGTGCTCGCTGTTCAGGAAGAGCAGAACGGCACCGGCCACGCAGTTCAGGTTGCCCTCGCAGCTTTGCCCGCGACACCTCTTGGCACCGTCCTCGTCACGTATGCCGATGTGCCGCTGCTGACCTCGGACACCCTGAAGGACTTCCTCGCCGAACACCACGCCTCTGGCCGTGCGGTCACGATCCTGACTGCCGAGCTCGGTGACCCGAGCGGTTACGGGCGAATCATCCGCGATGCCGGCGGTTCTGTGACTGCGATCCGTGAAGACGGAGACGCAAGCGAAACCGAACGTCGGATCCCAGAGGTCAACAGCGGCATCCTTGCCCTCGATGCCGCATTCCTCGCAGAGGCTCTCGTCGAGCTCGAAACGAACAACGCCCAGGGCGAGGTCTACCTCACCGATGTTGTCGGCATAGCCACCGACCGCGGATTGCCCGTCGGTGCTCACGTCCTCGAAGACATCTGGCAGACCGAGGGCGTCAACGACCGTACGCAGCTCGCACGCCTCGGCGCCGAGTTCAATCGTCGAATCACCGAGCGGTGGATGCGCGAGGGCGTCACGATCATCGATCCGGAAACCACCTGGATCGACAGTGCCGTAACCATCGAATCCGATGTCACTCTCCTGCCCGGAACGCAACTGCTCGGCGCCACGGCGGTCGAGACCGGTGCGACCATTGGCCCCGATACGACCCTCCGAAACGTCGAGATCGGCGCCGGAGCCACTGTCATCCGTAGCCACGGCTCCGACGCGGTCATCGGCGCCAATGCCACAGTGGGCCCGTTCGCCTACCTACGTCCCGGCACCGAGCTCGGCACACGCGGCAAGATCGGCGCGTTCGTCGAAACCAAGAACGCGGTCATCGGCGACGGCGCCAAGGTTCCGCACCTGTCCTATATCGGCGATGCCGAGATCGGCGAGGGCACCAACATCGGCGCCGGCACCATCACGGCCAACTACGACGGCGTCAGCAAGCACCGAACGACGATCGGCAAACACGCTCGTACCGGCTCAGACAATGTCTTCGTCGCCCCGGTCACAGTCGGTGACGGAGCGTTCACGGCAGCCGGCACGACTGTCCGCGAAGACGTTCCGCCCGGGTCACTGGCGATCGGTGACACTGAGCAGAGGAACATTGAAGGGTGGGTGGCGGCAAAACGCGCCGGCACCCCGTCCGCCGAGGCAGCGGCCGCAGCGCAGCAAGAAGACATACAGGAGAATGGCAAGTGAGCAGTATGAAGCGGGCCACCGAAAAGAACATGATGCTCTTTTCGGGTCGGGCCCATCCGGTCCTCGCCGACGAGGTCGCCAATCTCCTCGACATCAAACTCGTGCCGACCACGGCATACGACTTTGCCAACGGCGAGATCTACGTCCGTTTTGAAGAGTCCGTCCGTGGTTGCGACGCCTTCATCATGCAGAGTCACTCGGCACCCATCAACGACGCCATCATGGAACAACTGCTGATGATCGATGCGCTCAAGCGTGCCTCGGCCAAACGCATCACCGTGATCCTTCCGTTCTACGGCTATGCCCGTCAGGACAAGAAGCACCTCGGCCGCGAACCGATTTCGGCCCGCCTCATGGCCGACCTGTTCCTCACCGCCGGCGCCGACCGCCTCATGACCGTTGACCTGCATACATCGCAGATCCAGGGATTCTTCGACGGACCGGTCGACCACCTCATCGCGATGCCGATCCTCGGCCGCTATGTCAAAAAGAAGTACGGCAAGCAGCCCCTCGCCGTGGTCTCACCCGATGCTGGCCGCATCAAGGTCGCAGAAGCCTGGTCGCGATCGCTGGGCAATGCCCCGCTTGCCTTCATCCACAAGACCCGCGACGTCAGTCGCCCCAACGAGACCAAGGCCAATCGCGTCGTCGGTGACGTCGCCGGTCGCGTATGTGTGCTCGTCGATGACCTCATCGACACCGGCGGCACTATTGTCCAGGCCGCTGAGGCGCTCATGGCCGATGGCGCCGCAGACGTCGTCATCGCGGCAACCCACGCCGTCTTCTCCGGACCGGCCGTCGACCGGCTCAAGAACTCCACGGCGTGCGAGATCATCGTGACCAACACTTTGCCGATCCCCGACGACCACCGATTCGACAAACTCACCGTGTTGTCGATCGCACCCCTGCTGGCGCAGGCGATCGCCGCCATCTTCGAAGATGGATCCGTCACCAGCCTCTTCAAGAACTAGTTCAGTAAGAACAGGTTCCCCTAACCGCTGAATAGGTTCGAATCCTGATGTGCCTCAAGCACCAGTTGTGTTAGAAGTTCCTGCACTTCGAGTGGACTACGGACGTATCGCTGTGAGTCCCATTCTCTTTTCGCAGTACTGACCAGCCAGGCTCGTTAAGCGCCCGGACGGTTGGCCGCTCTACTGAAAACAGAAATCGGTCGCTCCTGGGTGGTGCCGTCGACGATTATGTCCACCAATTCGTTGTAAAAGGCGATCCGGTGAGCAATCTTTCCGACCGCCGGGAATGGATTCGCATAGGACCACGCCGCGTTCTTCACACCGGGTGGGCTCACGATGTCCCAATACTGTCCGGCCACGCCCTTGTACGGGCAGTGGCTTCGGTTCGTACTCGATTCCAACGCCTCGAGATTCACATCTTCAGGCGGGAAGTAGTAGCGCGTGGGCAGGTCCGTCTCGAAAAGTAGGACCGGATTCGCAGTCTCGGCAAGCATGGTGCCGTCGGAAACGACTTTGATGTGGCGCGAACTGGAGAGAGCCTCGACCCTCTTGTGTGGACTCCTCGGGTGGCCGGCGACTTCCTCATCCTCCTCGAGCCACCGGTCGAATTTTCCTGGTTGCCAACTGAGGACGTAATTGTCGCGAATCGTCGGATCATCTCGGATCCAGGCGGCCCAAGGAAGCACACGCCCTTCGGCTTTGACGTCGAACCACTGGGCCACTGGACCCTTAGGCAGAAAGAAGAACGGCTCCTGCGGCGGCTCTCCGACTGACGGACGAAGCAAGTCCGCACGCACGTCGGCCGGGTCGAAGGCGTAACTCGGGATCGGGAATGCCTCTTCGTAAAACAGCACCGCGGATCTGCTGTCAACGACAGCCGTTTCCCCGACGAAAGCTCTCACCCATTTGTCGATGGGTTCGGTTCGAACAGGCACGAGGCTCCTCCTACCTAGTCGCTTGTCGTAGCGCTCAGGACTTGGTTGCGGAGGCCGAGGTCGTCGCGGTAGGCGAAATGCTCGGCGATTCTGCCGTCGGCCACTCGGAACCAGTGATTCTGTCGCCACTCGACCGGTTGGTCGGTGGGTGCGACGTCAGCGATCATCGCCAGCGTCGCCGCTCGATAGGTGCCGCGCATGGTGGTGGCGCAGACGACCCACTCACGGTCAGCCACGACATGCTCGACGGTGAAGTGCCAGTCGGGGAAAGCCTCGAGTAGTTGGTCGAACAAAGCGCCGAGCTGCTCACGGGATATCTCGTTTCCGAAGTTGACGACCCGTGGTGCCCAGTACCGGTCGGCGCCAAGCCTCCCGGCCTTGGAATTGAAGGTGTCCTCGATGTGCCTCAGCACTAGAGCGGTGTTGGCCTCGGATGCCATTTGTCAGCCTCCTCAAGAGGATTATGTCTACTACAGTGATACTGTATCTAAATGTCACAACCTGTCAAGAGGCGAACCTACGATGCGACCGGGCGACGAGCGCAGGCAGAACTCACCCGTCGACGGATCGTC
The DNA here is from genome assembly GCA_039929755.1 of Aeromicrobium sp. Taxonomy (GTDB): domain Bacteria; phylum Actinomycetota; class Actinomycetes; order Propionibacteriales; family Nocardioidaceae; genus JACMOZ01. Next base: position 4,857 of record JBDSQP010000185.1, read on the forward strand.
GACGAAGCCGGCAAACTGTTCGTGCAGACGAGCTACCAGCGCACGACGATGGAGGGGATCGCCGCCGCCGCGGGGGTGTCCGTGGAGACGGTGTATGCCCTCTTTCGAAATAAGCGGACGATCTTGGCTCGATTCCTTGATGTTTCTGTCGTGGGCGACCACGAGGCCGTGCCCGTGCTCGAGCGGGCCGCCATCCGCGCTGTCGCCGGAACCGAGGATCCGCACGAGTTGATCGCCCGCCTGGCTGCCGTCTCACGGGTCATCCTCGAGCGAGCTGCGCCCGCGCATCGTGCTCTCCGCTCGGCCGCCGAGGCGGACCAAGAGCTGGCCCACCTGCTACTCGAAGACCAGGCGCGACGGTACCAGGGCCAGACCGCCTTTGTTCGTATGATCGCCACGCGAGGTCCGTTGAGAGGCGGCATATCGGTGGAAGAGGCAGCGGACGTCTATTGGTCCGTGGCAAGCCCCGAGATGTATGCATTGCTCACCGTTGGCCGAGGCTGGACGCCCGAGAAGTTCCAGAACTGGCTAGGTGATGCACTCATCCGTCTACTCCTGCCCGACGGTGACGAAAACCCCACGCCGGGGTGAGAACACGACCGCAAGATCCGTTGTAAGGGCGTTCGAATGTTCGCTGCGGTCTCGGAGGCGCTCAACTCGAAATTCAGGTACGCCGTCTGGCTCGAGAGAGTCCGGCGACGACAGTCACTGGCGCCAGAAGGAGCAGAACCGTGCCGAGCGGCACCGATCCGAAGGGCGCCAAGGGCGGCTTACCGACCGCGATCGACGGTGCGTGCGTGCCGCCGCCGGCGCCAGAGATGACGAACGTGTAGTCGCCGGTCTTGTGGGCCGTGAAGGTGCCGAATGGCTGATGGCCAGTGCGGTGGAAGACGATCGAGAAGTGGTATCCGTGCGCCTTCTCGATCTTGACCGTGGATCCGCTTGGGCCATAGACGTCAACGGCCAGGTCCTTGGGTTCGGCCAGGGTGCCGATGACCTTGGAAGAGGTGTTGATCTCCCGATAGTTGAGGCGCACGTCCCCGCTCTTCAGATGAACTATCTGTGAAGAGCCGAGCGGCAGGACACCGTATGCGTCGTATGCTCGCTGGTTGCCTTCGTACGTGTAATAAGCAAAGGCGAGTCCGAGGCCCACAAGGATAGCCAAAACGCTGACCACCAGTTTGCGCCGGGATTGGGGTGATTTGCGCTCGCTCAATGGCGAATCAACTGAGGAAGGGCTTTCGGGGGACTCGTCCATGTCCTCGAGATTACTCGTAGCCGACTGCGTCTGAGCGGATTTCGTGTCAGTCACCGGCTGCGATAGACTCAGCAGGTTGCCTCGGCGAGGGTTCGCAAGAACCGTGATCGACCTGGCGCTCCACGGAGTGCTGTGTTGAGCGCCTTGCCGCAATGACAAACGACTTACGAAAAACCCTGATTCGAGGAGTATTCCCCCGTGGCCGAGATCAAGATCCAAGCCGAAGAACGTGCCGAATTCGGCAAGGGCGCTGCGCGCCGTATCCGTCGTGACGACAAAGTGCCTGCTGTCCTCTACGGACATGGTGCCGACCCGGTCCACGTGACGCTCCCCGGTCACGAACTCATGATCGCGCTCCGTACGGCCAACGTGCTCTTGTCCGTCGAACTTGGCAGCGCCAAGCACCTGGTCATCCCGAGGCAGGTCCAGCGCGACCCGCTCAAGGGCTTCATAGAGCACGCCGATCTCCTGATCGTCAAGCGTGGTGAAAAGGTCGTCGTCGACGTCCCGATCCACCTCGTCGGAGAAGCCGCTCCCGGCACCCTCGTCGGAACCGAATTCAACTCGATCTCGATCGAAGCCGAAGCCACTCACATCCCGAGCGGCATCGACATTTCCATCGAAGGCCTCGATATCGGTTCGCAGATCCACGCTCGCGATCTCGTCCTGCCTTCCGGCACGACTCTGGTCGTCGACGAAGACGCACTCGTCGTCAACATCACCGCCGCGCCCACCGCCGAGCAACTCGACGCCGAGCTTGCCGAGGCCGAGGCTGAAGCCGGCATCGAGCACGACGCTCCTGAGTCCGAAACCGAGGCCGACGCCGAAGACGCCGACGGTGAGGCTCAGGAGAGCACAGACTCCGAGTGACCTGGTTGATCGTCGGGCTCGGCAATCCGGGCCCGACGTACGCCAACACCCGGCACAACGTTGGCTACATGGTCAACGATGTGCTGGCCGGACGTATGGTTTCCTCTGGCTCAGGTGGGAGCTGGAAAAAGCACAAGTCGGGTCGCGCCGATGTGATCGAAGGCCAGTTGGCCGGCGAGAAGGTCGTCCTGGCGCGCTCCCGTTCCTTCATGAACGAGAGTGGCGGACCGCTAAAACAGGTCGCCAACTTCTATGGCATCGACCCCGCTCACGCGATCGTGATCCACGACGAGCTCGATATCGATTTCGGGGCCTTGCGGGTGAAGTTCGGCGGGGGCGACAACGGTCACAACGGGCTCAAGTCCATCCGCGAATCGCTCGACACCGGTGACTACTCCCGGATCCGTGTCGGTATCGGTCGCCCGCCCGGTCGCCAAAGCGTTCACGACTACGTTCTCAAGTCGTTCAGCGCTGCCGAACGCAAAGACCTGCCGACCTATCTCGAAGAGGCTGCCGATGCCGTCGAGAGCCTCATGACGGTCGGGCTTGAGGTAACTCAGAGCAATTTCAACCGATAAGGTTGACCCAGTTATGACCTTGCAGCGCCTCGCGACTCTTGTCGCCACTGAGCCCACCATTTCGCAGGCGCTCGCCGACCGTCTGGACGGTCTGCAGGAGCTCGACCTTCAGGCGCCCGAATCACTGCGCCCGTTTCTCACGCAGGCCCTCGCCACTCAGGCGACGGTGCTGGCTGTGACCGCGACAGCACGCGAATCCGAAGATCTCGTCGCCGACCTCGGCGAGATGCTTGGCGACGAAAACGTCGCCTACTACCCTGCCTGGGAGACGCTGCCACACGAACGACTTTCGCCGCGCTCTGACACAGTCGGTCGCCGGCTCGCCGTACTGCGCAGGCTGGTCCATCCCGGCGGTGAAGCCGCACCCGTTCGCGTGATCGTCGCGCCCGTGCGTTCGGTGCTCCAACCGCAGGTCAAGGGCCTTGCCGACCTCGTTCCGGTTGAAATCCACAAGGGCGACGACGTTGAGCTCGACCGGGTCGTCCGAGACCTGGCCGCGGCCGCATACTCCCGCGTTGACCTGGTCGAACGGCGTGGTGAATTCGCGGTTCGAGGCGGCATCATCGATGTCTTCCCGCCCACTGAGGATCATCCCTTGCGAGTGGAGTTCTGGGGCGACACGATCGAGGAGATCCGCCAGTTCGCCGTCGCCGATCAGCGTTCCCTCGAGGCAGTGGATCACGTATGGGCGCCGCCATGCCGAGAACTCTTGCTGACCGACGAAGTCCGCGAGCGTGCCGCTGTCCTTGCCGAGCAGCATCCCCAACTCGCTGAGTTGTTCACGAAGTTGTCCGAGGGCCACGCGGTCGAAGGGATGGAGTCCCTCGCACCTGTCCTTGTCGATGAAATGGAACTCCTGATCGATCTGCTGCCGGACCGTTCGGCGATCCTCGTCTGTGACCCCGAACGCATCCGCGCCCGCGCGCACGACCTGGTGGCCACGAGCGAAGAATTCCTTCAGGCCTCATGGGCCGCCGCGGCTTCCGGCGGTGAAGCGCCCATCGATCTGGGTTCGGCCGCCTACCAAACGATCGACGACGTCCGCCTTGCTGCACTCGGTCTCGGTCACAGCTGGTTCAACCTCTCGCCGTTCGGGCTCGACATCGACGCGAGAACCCGCGCCGTCGACATGGAGGCGGCGCCGGCATACCGCGGCGACACTGCCAAGGCCCTGGCCGACATAGCCGCCTGGGTCAAGGAGGACCGACGCGTCATGTTCGTCGCGCCCGGCCCTGGTCAGGCGCAACGTACCGTCGAGTGGCTCGCAGAGCATGACATCGCAGCAGCCCTGGACGACAACGTAACGAGACCGTCGAAACGTGTGGTTCAGGTCGGCGTCGGCGAACTCGACCACGGTTTCATCTCACCGGCGCTCAACCTTGCGGTCATGACCTATGACGACCTCGTCGGCGTACGCCCGGCCGAGCGCGGAGAGCGGAAAATACCGGCCCGCCGTCGCAAGGAAGTCGACCCACTCGAGCTAAAGACCGGCGACTTCGTCGTTCACGAACAACACGGCGTCGGCCGCTACATCGAGCTGTCGCAGCGGGTCGTGCACGGAGCCGCGCGCGAATATTTGATTGTCGAATACGGCGCCAGCAAACGTGGCCAGCCCGCCGATCGTCTCTATGTCCCTATGGACCAGCTCGACCAGATCAGCCGCTATGTCGGAGGTGAGAGTCCGTCCCTCGACCGCCTCGGCGGAGCCGACTGGAACAAGCGCAAGAGTCGCGCCCGCAAAGCCGTACGCCAGATCGCCGGCGAACTCATCAAGCTGTATGCGGCACGCCAATCGACCAAGGGCTATGCCTTCGGACCGGACACTCCCTGGCAGGCCGAGCTCGAGGACGCCTTCGCCTTCGTCGAAACACCTGACCAGCTGTCAACAGTTGACGAGGTCAAGCGCGACATGGAACGCACCGTGCCGATGGACCGGCTGGTCTGCGGTGACGTCGGCTACGGCAAGACCGAGATTGCGGTTCGCGCAGCATTCAAGGCAGTTCAGGATGGCAAGCAGGTCATCCTTCTCGTGCCGACGACACTTCTCGTGCAACAGCACTACGCCACCTTCGCCGAGCGCTTCGGCCAGTTCCCGGTGACAATCAGACCGCTGTCGCGCTTCCAGTCCGACAAGGAATCAAAGGACACGCTCGCCGGCCTCGCCGATGGCACGGTCGACCTGGTCATCGGTACGCACCGGCTGCTGCAGCCGGGCATCCGGATCAAGGACCTCGGCCTCGTGATCGTCGATGAAGAGCAGCGCTTCGGCGTCGAACACAAGGAAGCGCTCAAGATGTTGCGCGCAGCTGTCGACGTCCTGTCCATGTCGGCGACTCCCATTCCCCGCACGCTCGAAATGGCGATCACCGGGATACGCGAGATGTCGACCATTGCGACTCCGCCCGAAGAACGCCACCCGGTCCTGAGTTTCGTCGGCGCCTACGAGGATCGGCAGGTCGTTGCCGCGGTTCGCCGCGAACTCCTCCGCGAAGGCCAGGCGTTCTACATCCACAACCGTGTGCAGAGCATCGACAAAGCCGTCGCGCGCCTCAAGGAACTCGTCCCTGAAGCCCGCATCGCTGCTGCTCACGGGCAGATGGGGGAGCATCAGCTCGAGCAGGTCATGGTCGACTTCTGGGAAAAGCGATTCGATGTGCTCGTCTGCACCACGATCGTCGAGTCGGGCCTGGACGTCTCCAACGCCAACACCATGATCATCGAGCGCTCGGACACGCTCGGGCTGTCCCAGCTTCACCAATTGCGCGGACGGGTCGGCCGCGGCAGCGAGCGCGCATACGCCTACTTCCTCTATCCGCCGGAGAAGCCGCTCACCGAGACCGCACACGAACGCCTCTCGACGATTGCCCAGCACTCCGAGCTCGGCGGCGGAATGGCCGTTGCGATGAAGGACCTCGAGATCCGCGGCGCCGGCAACCTGCTGGGCGGCGAGCAGTCCGGGCACATCGCCGACGTCGGTTTTGATTTGTATGTGCGCCTGGTCGGCGAAGCCGTTGCGGAGTTCCGCGGCGAGGCCGAACCGGAGCGCGAGGTAAAGATCGAGTTGCCGATCGAAGCTCATCTTCCCCACGACTATGTGCCGAGCGAGCGGCTCAGGCTGGAGATGTACAAACGCCTCGCCGACGTACGCACCCTCGAGGAGGTCGCCGAACTCCGTGCCGAGCTCGTTGACCGCTACGGCGAGCCGGCCGCGCCGGCCGAAAGTCTCCTCGAGGTTGCCCGCCTCAGGGTCAGGGTGCGTGCGGCGGGCCTCGTCGAGGTCACCTCGGCCGGGACGAACATCCGCTTCGCACCGGTCAAGCTGCCCGAGTCTGCGCAGATGCGGCTGGCACGGGTCTACCCCAAGAGCACCTACAAAGCTGCCGCCGAGGTCGCCCTCGTGCCGAGGCCCAGGACAGCCCCGATCGGCGGCGAACCGCTGCGCGACAGCGAGTTGCTCGAATGGTGCCGCACCGTCATCGACACGGTGCTCGACCCGGGTTGAGTCGACGGGCTCAGCGCGTCATTGGGGGTTACGGGGTGTAGGGCACGTGCTTGCCGTCCTCGTTCGAGCACTTGTCGCCGGCGATGGACAAAGGAAACCCAAACTCGTTGAGTCTCTTGCAATCGGGGAGTTCCTGGGTGCCCAGGGCTTCCTTCCATTTCCCGTCCGTCTTGGCCCAGAACGCCGCATAACCTCCGCACGAGGTAATGGCGCCAGAAGCGAAACCGTCTTTGTGTACCTTGTCGACGGTGATTTGGATCCCGGACTCACAACTTCCGTCGTCGTCCTTCTCCAACTTGCCGAACTCGGCGGCGATGAATTCCTGGAAGTCCTTCGGGGCTCCGAACAGGTTCTTCGCCCCTGACACGGTCTTGACCGGCAGGCCTCCGT
>JBDSQP010000186.1:0-4986 GCA_039929755.1 Aeromicrobium sp.
GACGGCAACATGATGGATTTGACGAGCGGCCAGATCCGTACGCTCATCGACGTCAACTTCACCGCGGTCGTTTGGGGTGCGCGCGCTGCGGCCGAGGCATTCCAGGCCCAGGCGCACGACGGCGTCAAGGGTGGAGACATTGGCATCACCGCTTCGCTCAGCTCCCACGGTCCGGTTCCCGGACTGAGTGTGTATGCCGCGACCAAGGCGGCTGTCCTGTCTCTTGCGACATCGCTGAGCGTCGAACTGAAGAAGGACAAGATCCACGTCCACGCGATTTGTCCCGATGGAGTCAACACCCAGATGGTTACGGACATGAACCAGGACGGCGAGGCCCGTGCACTGATCGCCGCCGGGAAATTCCTGCAACCTGCTGAGGTGGCGCGTGCACTCGTCGACATGTTCGGTACGAGGCGCGTCTACAAAACTCTTCCGGTCTGGCGCGGCGTCATGAGTCGCCTGAGCAGTGTCGCGCCGGGTCCAATGATGCGTGCCGAACCGATCATCCGCCGCGTGGGCCGGCGCAAACTCAAAAAGGGACACGCATCTTGAGCTATCTCGTCGTCGGCACCAAGGCTGACCAACGGTGGGACATCGAGGTGCAGGGCGTCGGCAAGACCCACGCCGAAACCCTCGCCGGTATCGAGCCGGCGGTGCGCGAACTCCTGAGCCACGCCGGCAAAGTCGATGCTGCCGACGCCGATCTGCAATTGCTGATGCCCGATTTCGAGGTCGATCTGAATGAGTCGCTGCTGCCCCGCGGCGACAAGCCCTACCTCGAACTCCTCAGCGGTCTGATCGCCTTGGTCGTTGTCGTCGGCGCGATCGCCTATGTGATCGGGCGCCTCAGTTAGGACTTGCTGACGATCTTGTGGATCTCGGCGACCTGAGCGGCGATTTCGGGGACCTGGCGCAGGAGCGCCATCTCCTCGTGCAATTCGGTCAGCAAGCCTTTGACCTCGCCGAGCGTCGCCTTGGTTTCGGCGAGAGTCTCCTCGACGGTCGTCAGGGTTCCGCTCACAGTGCTCAGGGTGCCGTCGACGGTTGTGAGCGTCCCGCTGACCGTGCTGAGCGTTCCTTCAACCCGTCCGAGGACACCGTCGACGTTGCCGAGGGTCGTGTCTGCACGGTTGAGAATCGCTGCGGGGTTTTTGGGGATGAAGCCGGCCACGGGTGCCTCCTGGGCTGTTTCCTACTAAGGGGTAGGAATTCTCGCAGTATGTTCGTCCGAGGTCAATGCCCCGCAAAAGTGTCGGTGGCCTCGACGATCGCGGCACGGATACCGGGTTCGCTGAAGGCATGCCCGGCGTCGGGGATGATGTGGAACTCCGCCTCCGGCCACGCCTTGTGCAGGTCCCAGGCGGTGACTGCCGGCGTACACATGTCATAGCGTCCCTGGATGATCACGCCGGGTATGTCCTTGAGCTTGACGGCGTCACGGATGAGCTGGCCGTCGTCATACCAGCCGCCGTTCATGAAGTAGTGGTTCTCGATCCGGGCGAAGGCGACGGCGAACGCGTCTTCGGTGAACTGTCCGATGAGGTCGGGGTCGGGCAGGAGCGTGATGGTCGATGACTCCCAGCGCGCCCAAGCGGTGGCCGCAGGTTGGTGGACGGCTGGGTCGGGATCGTTGAGCAATCGCGCATAGGCACCGATCATGTGGCCGCGTTCGGCCTCGGGGACCGGCGCGACGAAGCCCTCCCAGAGGTCGGGGTAGACGTCCGAGACGCCACCTTCGTAGAACCATTCGAGCTCGGATTCGCGAAGGGTGAAGATGCCTCGCAGGACGAGTTCGCTGACGCTGGCCGTATGTGTCTCGGCATAGGCGAGCGCGAGAGCCGAACCCCACGAGCCGCCACAGACAAGCCAACGTTCGATGCCCAGATGAGTGCGCAAGGTCTCGATGTCGTTGACGAGGTGCCACGTCGTGTTGGTGGTGAGATCGGCTTCGGGCGCACTCGCGTGGGGGACCGAGTTGCCGCATCCGCGCTGGTCGAACAACACGATGCGGTACTTCGCCGGATCGAAGACCCTTCGCTGGTCCGGACTGGACGCGCCGCCCGGTCCGCCGTGCAGATAGACGGCGGGCTTGCCCTCGGGGTTGCCGGAGACCTCGTAGTAGAGCTGCTGGTCGTCGCCGACATCGAGCATTCCGGTCTCGAAGGGTTCGATCGGGGGATAAAAATCACGCATGCTCCGACACTAACTGGCCCGTGAGTCAGGCCGGTCAGCGCTCAGCACGGTTTCGATTTCCGCTCCGAACAAGACGGCATATGCGCTGACCCAGAGCCAGAGAAGGAGGGCAACGACCCCTGCGAGAGCACCATAGGTTTTGCCATAACTGCCGAAGTTGTCGACGTACAGCGAGAACCCGAGCGACGCGATCAACCAGATCGCGGTCGCGGCAAGCACTCCGGATCTGGGCGTATGGGCGCTGTCGCGATCGGGTGCCACGCGATAGAGGACGTTGAGGGCGCACGCGACGCTGCCGAGCAGAAGGGCCCAGCGGCCGATCTCAAGCAGCCACCGGATGGGTGCAATGCCATCGACGGTGTCGAACACGGCGGGCGCGAAGGCGACGAGGCCTATCGCGAAGACGATGAAGACGATCGCACCGAGTGTGAGGCCGAGGGCTATTGCCTTGCGGCGGACGAAGCCACGGGTTTCTTCGCAGCCGAACACGTCGTTGATGGCAGTGACGAGGTTGCCTATGCCTCCGGAGGCACTCCATATCGCTACGAGGATCGCAATGACGAGACCGATGCCGAGTGAGCCGCCGGCGGTCGAGGAGATCGCCTCCATTTGTCCGGCGACCAGCGATGCGGCGTCCGAGGGGAGTGCGTCGGTCAGCTTCGCCGATTGCTCGGCGACGGTGGCCGGGCTAGCGACGAGTCCATACAAGAGGATGCCCGCGATGATCGCGGGGAACAGGGCGAGGAATCCGTAGAACGCCACACCGGCCGCGAGCAGCGGCACTTGGTCGTGTGAAGCCCGTTTCCAGGCCGTGATTAGTGTTTTCGGACTCATGATTCGACCTTAGTGCCCCGAATTTGAGCGCAAAAACACAGTTGTTCGAAAATTTGTTCGATAAATGCTGGATTCTGTCGGTCGCCTCTAGTAACTTCGTACATGTGTTCGATCGAACGTATGTTCCCCCAGATCGAATGGTCGGTCGGGCACACCAAATTTCATCCGTCTCACTTCCCCCTTGGAGGCAATCATGAGTATCGCCATCGATTACGCACAGCCATCAGCCGCTGCGCAGACTGAGCGTCCGACCCGCCATCTGTATGCGGTCCCGGCGCCACACGAGCCCAAGTCCGGGCTTCGCCTGACCCGCCGTGGCCGCATCGTCGTATTCCTGGCCGCCCTCGCGGCCATCGTCCTGATGGGCATCACGCTCGGCGATTCGGGCACAGCGACTGGCAGCGCCGGCGCAGCGACCCCGACCCATTCGGTCACGGTCAAGGCCGGCGAGACGTTGTGGCAGATCGCCGTTGCGGCCAACCCCAATGGCGACATCCGTCAGACCGTCGACGACATCATGAAGCTCAACTCGCTGCCCAGCGCGGCAGGCTTGCAGATGGGACGCAAGATTGCGGTCCCCATCTATTCCAACTAGACAAACTGACAAACCCCAAAGAAAACCGCGGCGCCGTGTGGGGATACGGCCCGCGGTTTTCTTGTGCCCTGACCACCTAGGATTTACCTATGCGAACGTACGTCGTTTTCGACGAGATCACCGGCAAGGAATCCGGCTTTGTCGGGGAGCAACTCGTGGCCCGCGGGAGCGAACTCCACTACGTCGATCGCATGGAGCTCCCGACGTTCCAAACCCTCGAAGATCCGGGTCTGGTCCTCATCCTCGGATCGCATCTCGCCGCGCACGATCCGGTCAACGCGGAGCTGGTTGAGGCCGAGTCGCAGTTCGCCCGTGACGCCCTGGACGCCGGTGTCCCGGTCATGGCGATTTGCTACGGGGCGCAACTCTTGGCCAGGGCTCTCGGCGGCACCTCATACCGGGCACCTGCTCCCGAGGTCGGCTGGCAACTCGTCGAGACAAGTGATCAAAAGCTGTGTCCGAGTGGCCCGTGGGCCCAGCTCCACAGCGACGTCTTCGAAGCCCCGCCGACGTCAACCCTGATCGGCAAGTCTGCCGCGGGACATCAGTGCTTCACCGATGAGAGTCGCAACGCGAGGGCGATCGCCTGGCAGTTCCATCCCGAAGTTCCCGTCGATGTGTATGACAGATGGATCGACGAGGACGAGGGCTACTACCGCGAGTTCGGCACCGACACTGACGCACTCAAACTCGAGAACCGTGAGCGTGCCGAGGTGGCCCAGGAGGCCGCGCACCGCCTGACCGACTCAGCTCTCGACTGGCTCCAGCAGGGCTAGGTGGTCTTGCTGAGTTTGACCTTCAGCCGGTAGATGTCGAGTGAGTATGGAAGCGGCTTGCCGGGGTTGAGTCCGCTGCCGATGACCTTCGGCGATGACTTGGTGACAAGCTGGGCCAGGAGCGCCTGACCGAGGAAGATCGACAACCCCGCGCCGGGGCATCCCTGAGGGCCGTTGCTGAAGAAATTGAACGACCAGTCCGATGAGGCATCACCCGAAGCCCATTCCTCGGGGGCAAAACGGTCGGCGAAAGCGATGCGATCACGGTTGCGGTGGTTGGTCAGGTTGTGGATCAGGATCTGGGTTCCGGCCTTGACGACCTCACCGTTCTTGAACCGCACGTCTTCGGCGGTGACCCGACCGAAGAGCGCCGTCGTCGGCCACAGCCGCATCGTGTCCTGAATGCAACCGGCAAGGTAAGCAGTCCCGGCGACATCGGCCGCAGAGGTGAGTTTCACTCCGGCCAGCGAGGACCGTGCCTCGGCCAGCTGCAGGGGATGGGTCGCCAGCAACGCGAGCGTCCGGAAGAGGTTGGCCGGCAACGTGTCGCCCATGGCAAACAGCCAGTGGATGAGCTGACCTGGGACC
>JBDSQP010000187.1:0-3082 GCA_039929755.1 Aeromicrobium sp.
CCGGGCGGTGGTGACCGTCGAGCAGTCGCTGGACCTGTACGGCGCGCCGGTCTACGTCCGCAAACAGATCGTCCACAACAAGCACGTAGTCGCCAACCTCGAGAAGCGCGGCGCGATCTTCGTCGAGGAACTCGATGAGGTTCCGTCTGGCTCCACTGTCGTGTTCTCGGCGCACGGTGTCTCCCCGGCCGTCCATGACGACGCCGCGGTCCGCGGACTCAAGACCATCGACGCGACCTGCCCGCTGGTGACCAAGGTCCACCATGAAGCCCGCCGCTTCGAAAGCGAAGGCTTCCACATACTCCTGATCGGTCACGAGGGTCACGAAGAGGTCGAAGGGACTGCGGGTGAGGCGCCCGAAAGCATCACTTTGGTGCAGACCCCCGATGACGTCGCCTCGATCGAGTTCCCCGAAGGCACCAAGTTGTCCTGGCTCTCGCAGACCACGTTGAGCGTCGACGAGACGATGGAGACGGTCTACCGCCTCCGCGAGAAGTTCCCGCAATTGCAGGATCCCCCGAGCGACGACATTTGTTATGCGACCCAGAACCGCCAGATTGCGGTCAAGGAAATCGCGAAGGATGCCGATCTGTTGATCGTGGTTGGTTCGGCCAACTCGTCCAACTCCGTACGCCTTGTGGAGGTTGCCCTCGAAGCGGGCGCCAAGGCGTCATACCGCATCGACGATGTGTCCGAGATCGACGAAGCCTGGCTTGATGGCGTCGAAAATGTCAGCGTGACCTCGGGCGCTTCCGTACCCGATGAACTCGTCGATGATGTGCTGGCATACCTAGTCGAGCGGGGCTATCCCGAAGCCAAGTCCGTCAAGACTGCCGAAGAAAGCCTGATCTTTGCCTTGCCGCCGGAGTTGCGTCGCGATATGAAGGCCGCAGGCGCCTGGCACGACTAGGCTTTCTCGAACGAGGATCACGTTCGAGGAGACGTTGCTGGTGAGTGCTGACGACGAAGTCCTGCGGCTGCGCGCCGAAGTCGCCCAGGCCAAACTCGATGCGCTCAACGCCCAGTTGGCCGCCGCAGAGGCCGGTGCCGGCCAAGCCCCGACCGCCGATTATGCGTCGTACAACGCGCCCCCTGAGGCTCCCGCGGCTCGGCCGCCGTCGATGGCTGACTCGATGCTCTCGCCCGCACCGCGCAACGTACCCGTTGTGTATCGGCTCCTGCTGCTGCCGTTCAGTTGGTGGGCGGTCTTTACTTTGTTCATGGTCAGCGTTGCGCCGATCATCGTGTGGATCGGCATACCTGAAGCTGGTTTTGTGATGGTGTTGGTGACCGTCGGCGCGATCGTCGGATTGCGCCTTCGCAAACATTTGCGCCAGCTCGGCCTGCTCAAATGGGGAGAGGTTGCGAACGTCACGGGCAGTGAACTCCTTGATCGAGGGACCTACTACAGCGGAATGACCTACAACAACATGCGCGTTCCGGTCGCACACGGCTGGAAGGTCGACCGGGGCTTCTACAACGGCCCGGGCACCAAGGAAAAGATCCACTATTCGCTCAATGGCATGGAGGGCGTGCTCGTGATGCGGGGTCGTGGCTACGAGGATGGCGTCATCCTGGTCGACTCGCGCAAGCCCGGCGTCGCCATGTGTGTGAGCTCATTCCCCTATGACCTCGATCGGGATTCGTCCGGCAACTGGACCGGCATCGTGGGAACCAAGGTCCTTGTCGGCGCCTTCCTGATGGCCGCGATTCTCTGGGGATGGACCGTCGGAGCGCTGACGACTCTCAACACCATTCGAGGCGTCACGCCGCAACTGATCGGCTGATTCCCTCGGCGGGGTGACTCGCTTTGCGAGTTACCCCCACCAGAAGCTGGTCGCGATGATCCCGTAGAGCGCGATGAGAGCGGCGCCCTCGAGCCAGTCTGATTCCCCGTCGACCGTGATCACGGCCGCCAGTATGACCGCCAGCAGCATGCATGCGACGAGCATCGGGCTGAATACCAGCGTCAATGCGCCAAGTCCGAACACTGCGCTGATGATGACCAGCAAGGGCGCCAGTACCAGTGCGATTTGAATGGGGCTGTTGAGCACGACCGAGAACGCATACTCGGACTCACCGCGGGCCGCCAATTGCACGCCGACGATGTTTTCGATCGCGTTGCCGGCAATGGCGACGACGACGAGGCCGGCGAAGGTCTGCGAGACGCCGAGCGAACTCATGGCTGGCTGAAGTGCATCGACGAACCAGTCGGAGACAAAGGCGGCGAGAAGTCCTGCGAGGGCCAGCAACCCGATCGCGAGCGTGATCGGCCAGCGCGGCGCCTCGTGGGGCACAGAGGCGAGGCTTGATTCGGTGGTTTTCCGCAGCGAGGCCGGCAAAGACAGCATGAACAGGACGAGCAGGATGACCGACACGATGACCGACAGTGCCTTCTCGTGTTCCTGTGCCGGGGTGTGGACGGCGTGGGCGATCGAGGGGATCGCCATGGCCGACACTGAGAGAAGCATGAGCATGGCGATCGTGCGGGCACGCGACGAGCCGAGTTTTTGTGGACCGTGTTTGAGCCCGCCGACCAGGAAGGCGAGACCGAGAACGAGGAGCAGGTTGGCCAGGATCGAGCCGACAAGCGCGGCGCGGACAACTCCATCGAGGCCCGCCTTGAGGGCGAAGATCGAGATGAAGAGTTCGGGCAGATTGCCGAGCGCGGATTGCAGAACACCGGTGGCTCCGGGGCCGAATCGGTCTCCGAGTTGCTCGACGCTGCGACCCACCAAGGTCGCCAGCAGGGTGACGGCAGCAGCGCAGATGACGAAAGTCGGAACGGAAGACCAGCCGCCGTAGTGCGCGACTCCTGAGACGACCACGGCAAGTCCGCCGCCGCCGAGAATGATCAGATCGGAGCGGACCAACGTACGCGGCGGAGTGGCAACAGTCATTTGAATATCGTGCCAGATGTCAGAATGTCCGCATGGACACTGCGCTGACCCTCGTCGTGCTGTTGACGATCGTCGTGGCGGTGAGTTCTGCCGCTCAGCGGTTCGGCATGTCGGAACCCCTCGTCCTCATTGTCGTCGGCGCGGCGGCGTCTTACATTTCGTTCGTTCCCGACTACGAACTC
>JBDSQP010000188.1:0-4968 GCA_039929755.1 Aeromicrobium sp.
GCGTCGACGGTACGGATGACGTCTTGCCAAACCCGTTCGGCGATGAAGGGCGTCAGGGGCGCCATGAGTCTGGTCAGTATGTCGATCGTTTCGTGGAGGGTGGCCAATGCGGCCGGATCGCCCTTCCAGAATCGACGACGAGAGCGGCGGACATACCAGTTCGAAAGCTCGTCGATGAATCCCGCGATTCTGGATCCGACTTGTTGAGTGTCGAAACTCTCCATCGCGGCAGTGACATCGCGGGTGAGTTCATGAACGTTCGAAAGCAGCCACCGATCGAGCAGGGGCCGGTCGGCCACGTCGGGTGCGTCGGTGGCGGGAGTCCATCCCTCGGTGTTGGCGTACAGGACGTGGAAGGCCACGGTGTTCCAGTATGTAAGCAGGACCTTGCGAACGATTTCGGTCAACGCGTTGTGACCGATACGTCGGGCCGACCAAGGTGACCCCGAGCAAGCCATGAACCACCGCAGAGCATCGGCTCCGTGTTCGTCCATGAGCGGCATCGGCAAAAGGATGTTGCCCAGGTGCTTGCTCATCTTGCGGCCGTCCTCGGCGAGGATGTGACCCAGACACACAACGGATTCGTACGAATTCTGGTCGAAGACGAGGGTCCCGACCGCCATGAGGGAATAGAACCATCCGCGTGTCTGGTCGATCGCTTCGCAGATGTACTGGGCCGGATAGGCCTGCGCGAACCTCTCCTTCGAGCCCTCGGCGTGTGGGTAACCCCATTGCGCGAAGGGCATTGAGCCCGAGTCGAACCATGCGTCGATCACTTCGGGCACGCGGCGGTAGGTGCCCGGAGTCCCGTCGACCTCGAACGTCACGTCATCGATGTATGGGCGATGCGGATCTAGCTCGGACAGGTCGCGGCCCGTGAACTCAGAGAGCTTCGCGAGTGACTCGACGCAAATGAGCTTGGTCGGGTCTGCGTCATTGCGCCAGATCGGCAGCGGAGTGCCCCAAAAGCGATTACGCGAGAGAGCCCAGTCGATGTTGTTGTTGAGCCAGTCGCCGTATCGGCCGTTCTTGATCGTCTCAGGGAACCAATTGGTCTTGGCGTTCTCGCCGAGCAACTGTTCCTTGATCGCGGTCGTACGGATGTACCACGCGGGTTGCGCGTAGTACATGAGTGGCGTGTGGCAGCGCCAGCAGTGTGGGTATGAGTGCTCGTACGCGAGTTCCTTGAACAGCAGGCCGCGCGCGGCGAGATCGGCAACGAGCTTTTTGTCCGCAGTCTTGAAGAACTCGCCTCCGATGAGGGGAACGTCGGCCTCGAAGTGGCCGTCGGCGGTGATCGGGTTGACGACCGGCAGCCCGTACGCCTTGCAGACCACCATGTCTTCGGCACCGAAAGCAGGGGACTGGTGCACAAGGCCGGTGCCGTCTTCGGTTGTCACGTAGTCACCAAGGACCACGTAGTGGGCGGGCGCGGGAAACGGAACTAGGTCAAATGGGCGCTGATACGTCCAGCGCTCCATTTCCCGTCCCGTGAACTTGTCGCCGACGCTCCAGGCCTCACCGAGAGCCTTCTCGACGAGCGGCTCCGCGACAACGACGGACTCGCCGTCCTTGGTCGCCACGACATAGGTGACTTCGGGGTTGACCGCGACCGCGGTGTTCGACACGAGAGTCCACGGAGTCGTCGTCCACACGAGCATCGCCGTGCCCGCCAAAGGACCGGAGGTCAGCGGGAAGCGTACGTAGACCGACGAGTCGGTAATGTCTTCGTACCCTTGGGCAAGCTCGTGGTCCGACAGTGTGGTGCCGCAACGCGGGCAATAGGGAGCAACGCGGAAATCCTCGGCAAGCAGACCCTTATCGAAGATCTGGGTGAGACCCCACCAGACACTTTCGACATACGACGAATCCATCGTGCGATAAGGCTCGGACATGTCGACCCAGTAGCCCATGCGGTCGGTCATCTCTTCGAACAGATCGACGTTGCGAAGAACAGCCTCGCGACACTTCGCGTTGAACTCCGCGATGCCGAAAGCCTCGATGTCGGGCTTGCCGTTGAAGCCGAGCTCCTTTTCGACAGCAATCTCGACGGGCAGTCCGTGGCAGTCCCAGCCGGCTTTTCGCTCGACGTGGAATCCCTGCATCGTCTTGAATCGCGGGAAGACGTCCTTGAAGACGCGAGCCTCGACATGGTGGGTGCCGGGAGTGCCGTTGGCGGTGGGCGGTCCTTCATAGAACGTCCACCGTGGCGCGTCTTTTGAGGCCTCCAGACTGGCTTCAAAAGTTCCCTGATCGGCCCAGAGCGCCATGATGTCCCGTTCGAGCGCGGGCAGGTCTACGTGGGCAGGAACCGGGCGATAGCCGGGCTTGGGTCCGTCGGATTTTGACACAACCGCAATTCTACGGCGATTGGAGTTGAGTCTGGCCGCCGGTGGGACTACTCTCCCCGCATGTCAAAGATCAAGTTAGCCGTTCGGGCCGATGAAGAACCGTGGACCGCTAATGAGCAAAAAGCCGTCCGTGTCGAACTCGAAGGCGACCTCGAGCGCCTGCGCCATGAACTCGATAATTCGGCGCGCGAGTTGCAGGACCTTCTTCGCGACGGTGTCGACGGAGCAGGCAACGATCAGGCCGATGTTGGCTCGACAAGCCTTGAACGCGATGCCGAAATGTCGCTTGCCGCCAATCAGCGCGAGCTTCTACAGCAGACCGAGAAGGCACTCGGTCGACTTGATCGCGGCACCTACGGAGCTTGCGAGGTCTGTGGTGAGCCGATCGGCAAGATGCGGCTGATGGCGTTCCCGCGTGCGACACTATGCATGACATGCAAACAGCGCGAGGAGCGTCGCTGACTTCCAACAGCGATACAAACACACCCCAGTCGTCATACGTACGACTCTTCTTTTTTGTCGCCATTTCCGTGTGGCTGATAGACCAGGCAACAAAGGCCCTCGCGGTGTCGAGGCTTGATGGACGCGACTCGGTGACCCTCATCCCACATGTCTTTTCCTTGTCGTTCACGCGCAATGCAGGCGCAGCTTTCAGCATGGCAACGGGTATGACTGCTGTTCTCAGCGCAGTCGCCATCGTCGTGTGTGTGTTTGTCATCCGCGCCGCTTCGCGTCTGCGTGACCGCGGTTGGGCGATTGGCCTAGGGCTGTTGCTCGGTGGCGCCGTCGGCAACCTGACCGACCGGATCTTCCGTGAGCCTCATGTGTTTCGCGGCCATGTCGTCGACTTTCTCTATATCAACCATTGGCCCGTGTTCAATTTCGCGGACGTTGCCCTGACATTTGCTGCCCTTGTCGTCTTTTGGCGTACGTGGCGCGGCGTCGGAATCGATGGGACACGATGAGCCTTCAAGACCCCGCCGCACTCGACTCGGCCGCCCTCGAGCACAAGGTGTTGCGAGTCCCCGAGGGACTCGCCGGCGAACGTGTCGACAGTGCCCTTGCCCGTCTGCTGGGTCTTTCCCGCACGCGTGCCAGCGAACTCGTCGCTGACGGACACGTCAGCGTCGACGGTCGACCGCCGGCCAAATCCGACCGCGTGATGCCCGGATCGATCATCGAAGCGTCGATCCCTGCCGCGCGTATCGCCGAAATCGTTCCGCTGGCCGTTGACGACCTGCGCATCATCCATGACGACGAGCACCTGGTCATCATCGACAAGCCTGTCGGCGTTGCCGCACACCCGAGCGTCGGATGGACCGGGCCAACAGTCCTCGGTGCCCTCGCTGCGACCGGTTATCGAATCTCCACGTCCGGTGCTCCTGAACGACGCGGCATCGTCCATCGTCTCGACGTCGGCACGAGTGGACTCATGGCCGTCGCCAAGTCCGAACTTGCCTACACGGTCATGAAGCAAGCCTTCAGGGATCGGACGGTCGACAAGACCTACCACGCCCTCGTCCAGGGTCATCCCGATCCGCACACCGGTACGATCGACGCGCCCATCGCGCGTCACCCCAAGCATGACTTCAAGTTCACGGTTCGGGCCGACGGACGTGCGAGCATCACGCACTACGACACGCTTGAGGCCCACCGATTCGCGAGTCTGCTGACAATAAAGCTCGAGACCGGTCGCACGCATCAGATCCGGGTCCACATGAGCGCGCTCAAGCACCCCTGTGTAGGCGACCTGCAGTACGGCGCGGACCCGACTTTGAGCGCCCGCTTCGGCCTCGAACGCCAGTGGCTGCATGCCACGAAGCTCGGATTTATTCACCCGGGCACCGGAAACTATGTCGAATTCGAGTCGGCATATCCGGACGATTTGCAACGCGCGCTCGACCTCGTACGCGCTGCTGACTGACGCGCCTGCCAAAATAGGTGCATGAGCAGCTATTTCGAGCAATCCGACAAGTTGAAGGATGTCCTCTATGACATCCGCGGCCCCGTCAGTGCTCGAGCCGCCGCCCTCGAGGCCGAAGGCCACCGGATTCTCAAGCTCAATCTCGGCAATCCGGCACCATTCGGTTTTGATGCCCCCGCCGAGATCCTGCAAGATGTCATCGCCGGACTTCCCACGGCTCAGGGCTATTCGGATTCGCGCGGCATCCAGTCGGCTCGCCGTGCCGTTGTCCACCACTACCAGCTTCAGGACGGATTTCCCGCGATCACGGTCGATGACGTGTGGTTGGGCAACGGAGTCTCCGAACTCATTCAGATCGCCTTGCAGGCGCTACTGAACAACGGCGACGAAGTCCTGATCCCCATACCGGACTACCCGTTATGGACCGCGGTGACCAATCTGGCCGGTGGGCGTCCGGTGCACTATCGCTGCGACGAAGACAACGAGTGGAATCCAGACCTCGCAGACCTCGAAGCCAAGATCACTGACCGCACGCGCGTGATCGTTGTGATCAATCCGAACAACCCGACCGGTGCGGTCTATTCGCGTGAAACTCTGACTCGGATCGTCGAGCTTGCGCGCAAACACAATCTCGTGCTGATGGCCGATGAAATCTACGACAAGATCTTGTACGACGACGCTGTCCACATCCCG
>JBDSQP010000189.1:0-4733 GCA_039929755.1 Aeromicrobium sp.
GCTGGGGAATTGATCAGCGCCTGGTTGCAGATGCTGGTGGCGACTTCGAGAACAGTCACACCGTCATCCGTCGCAGCCCACACGAGTAGGCCGAGAGCCGTCTCCGACGTCACTCCATACATGTCCACCAGCACTGACTGTGCCCGAACAATCGCATGCATTCTGTCTTCAGACATGAGGGCCTCTCGGATTTGTCAGAGCAACCGGATCAGGAGCAATGCCGGCCTCGCGTTCGTACCCAGAAAACGGGCCATCAAACTTCCGCGAGAACAGTAGTTCAGGCTTATTCTTAGGACGCTTGATGCCCATCTCGGGCGTACATTTCTCGGTCGGAGGCTCCCGTGAATTCAAATCTTGAAACTTCCAACTTTGACGCTGAATCCTTTGCTCAGTTGGCCGAAGAACTCCACGCGGCGGGTGACGTCGCCGAGACGGTGGAACAGGTCATCGACACCGCACTCAAAGTCCTCGAGGCTGACCGTGCGAGCATCACGATGATTCGACGTGGCCAACGGCTGGAAACAATCGCGCCCACTGATCCAACGGTCGAACAACTGGACCAGTTGCAGTACGACCTACGCGAGGGCCCATGCTATGACGCTTCCTGGCGCGGCGAAACGCTCATCTCTCGCGACCTTGTCGCTGACGTCCGCTGGCCTCGATGGGCACCCAAGGCCGCTGCCAACGGCATCTCCTCGATGATGGCAGTTGAACTCGCCACCGTCGACGAACGCGTTGGGGCGTTGAATCTCTACTACGACCAGCCCCACCAGTTCAGTGCCGACGACGTTGCATTCGCCAGCATTTTCGGACGGCACGCCTCCATCGCACTCTCCTACAAGAGCGAGAACGCCGGACTGACCGTCGCTCTCGACTCACGAAAACTGATCGGTCAGGCCCAGGGAATCCTGATGGAGCGATACGACATGAGCGAGTTGCAAGCCTTCAACGTGCTCAACCGTTACTCGCAGAATCACAACATCAAGCTTCGCGAGGTGGCCGAACGGCTCCGGTCAACCGGGAAACTTCCCAAAGCGGAGTGAACAGAACTAGCGACACAGTTCGGCTGGCACAATGGTAGGGGCGCCGTCGGGCTCCGACGAGGGCACTACGTCCGGTTCGTCGCTCGGACTCGCTTCGGGTTCTGCATTCGGATCGATCGGCGATGCGCTCATGGTCGTTGCCTTCCGTGGTGGTGGCACGACCAGTACCCAGTGGCGCGAATTCTATGGCGCAGCCGCGAAATCGGATTCAGCAGCGTGTGAATCATCGACGGCCTCGAACTACCTTGCTCCCCCGCCTGGACTCGAACCAGGAACCCTCCGGTTAACAGCCGAATGCTCTGCCAATTGAGCTACAGGGGACCGTCTTCACCGTGTTGATGTGAAGCACGGTGACCAACCTTAGCAAGCCTCTGACGCAGATGCGAAAGCGCCTTGGCCTCTTTGGTCCGGACCTGACTGACGCTCAGTCCAAGCCGTTGTGCGACCTCCGCCCGGGTCAACGTTCGTCCCGGTTCTGAGCCTGATCCATAGCGAATTGACAGCACTTCGGCGAGTTCCTCATCGAGACCCTCGAGCAGGTCTTCGGCCAAAACCGACACTCGATCGGCCAGGTCTGCGCGGGCGAAATCCGACGGAAATTCAGCGACCGGGAAGGTCCGAGACATCGACTGCCCGATCCACCACCACGCGTATGTCGCGAGTCGGCACCCGCGACCTGGATCGAAGCGATCGACCGCCTCAATCAGCCCAATCGTGCCGGCCTGAACCGCATCGAGGAGTCTCTGACCGTGGAGACCCAGCCTACGGGCCCGCATGACCACCAGAGGCAGACTGGCAGTGATCAGTTGATCCCGGGCATCGACGTCACCCCCGCACGCGAGGAGCGCCAGCGCACGTTCGGACTTGGCGTCGAGTCGGGGTATCGCCGAGAGACGACGGATGTAGGGATCCATGGAACCAGCGTCACCGAGAGGCGCGACTCAAGGCTGATCCCGGGGTGAAGCTGTGGACAGGAAGAGATCACCCCGGCAGCTGGGGACGGTAGGGCCGACGTCAGCCGATGGCGCGTTCGCGCAGACTGCGGCGCTGTTGCTCGAGGGCAACGAGTTCGCCGAACATACGGTTGTATTCCTCGGTCTGCTCGATCGGATTGGTGCGCTGCAATTTGGACTTGACCTCGACAATGCGTCGGGCGGTGGTGAGCTCTTGGAGGCGAGCGATCACTGAGTTGATGACGGCCTGCGTCGCCTCGTCCGTCGATCGCAAAGGCTCAACCGCCGACTGCGCCAGGATCCTTTTGAGTCGATCATCGGGAAGGGACTCCGACAACGCGGACAACCAGCTCTGGTCGGGCCCGGTGGGCAAGGGTTTAGCGCTGATGTGTTGCCACAACTCCTTCGACCACGGGTGGGTGAAGTCGTTTTCGTGCAGGTCAGCCGCAAATTCGGCCGCCATATGGGGAAACTGCACAATCGCCTTGAGCGCTTCGCGCTCGTCGGTGAACTGCGGGGACCCGAGACTGATGACCTCCTGCTGAGGCGGCGCCGGAGTGTCAGCCACCGAAATCCGCGAAGACGACTTGGTGGCTGGCTGTGGCTTGCTTCGCTTGAGTTCGTCCCGCACCTGATCAACATCCGCACCGACACGTGTGGCGATCTCACGGATGAACTCTTCGACCTTGGACTTGTCGCGAATGGAGGTCGCGAGTGCGACGGATTCGCGGATGGCGTCGATCCTCTGGTCGCCCCGATCGAGATCGAACTTGAGCAAGGTGTTGTCGAGGACGAAGCGATAGAGCGGGATGCGGGAGGCGACGAGTTCGCGAACAGCAGCGTCACCATCGGCAAGCCGAAGGTCGCACGGATCCATGCCGCGCGGCTCGACCGCAACATAGGTTTGGGCGACGAATTGCTGGTCACCCGAGAACGCTTTGAGCGCAGCCCGCTGGCCCGCCTCATCTCCGTCGAAGGTGAAGATCACTTCGCCGTGGAACGCGTCATGGTCGAGGAGTATGCGGCGCAGAACGCGGCCGTGGTCCTCGCCGAAGGCAGTGCCGCAGGTGGCGACAGCGGTTTTGACGCCAGCCTCGTGGCAGGCCATGACATCGGTGTATCCCTCGACGACAACCGCCTGGCTGGAGGACGAAATGTCGCGGCGTGCCAGGTCGATGCCGTAGAGCACCTGGCTCTTCTTATAGATCGGGGTCTCCGAGGTGTTGAGGTATTTGGCCTCGACACGGTCGTCGTCGAACATACGGCGCGCACCGAAACCGATGACTTCGCCGGTCATCTCACGGATCGGCCACATGAGCCGGCCACGAAAACGGTCGAAGAGGCCTCGGGAACCGGTCGAGGCGAGGCCCCCGACGGTCAGCTCCTCGGCAGTGAACCCTTTGCCGCGCAGATGTGCGACAAGCGCCTCGCCACCACGCGGAGCAAAACCCATGCCGAACACTTCGGCCGCCGCCTGGTCGAAACCGCGATCGGAGACAAACTGTCGTCCGGCCTGCGCATCTGGCGAGGAGGAAAGCTGTGCGGCGTAGAACTCGGCTGCGAATTTATGCGCCTCGATGAGACGTCCGCGCTGTCGCGGATCTCTGCGCGGCCCACGATCGTTGCCTTCTTCGTAGCGCAATTGAATGCCGTATTTAGTCGCCACCCGCTCGACTGCTTCGGCGAATCCGAGGCCCTCTAGCTCCATCAGGAATTTGAAGACATCGCCGCTCGCCCCGCAGCCGAAGCAGTGATAAAAACCTTGCGCGACGCGTACGTTGAATGACGGCGACTTCTCGTCGTGGAAGGGGCAGAGGCCCTTGCGTGCACCGCCTCCGGCGTTGCGGAGCGTCACATATTGCTCCACGACCTCGTCGATGCGGGAGCGCTCACGGACGAGTTGGATGTCCTCGTCCTTGATCAACCCGGCCATGCGCGAAGTCTACGAGAGAAGTCTGACAGCCCAAGCATGGGCAGAGACGTCGGTGAGGCTCGCGACCTGGTCGATGACGACCCGGCGCCGTTCCTCATCATTTGTGGCCGCGGCGAAATCAGACACGAATTCGGCTTCGAGGTGTTCGTCGCCACTCTTGACCAGCACCGTCACCAGCGATGTGAGGATTTCCTGTTGCAACCGTAAATGCGCAGCGCGGTCATCGGCACGCATGACGTAGTGCGCCGCGATCGATTTGAGCACCGTGATTTCGTCACGGGTTTCGGCAGGGACTTCCAGATCGGCCTCGAAGCGCACAAGAGGGCCGTCTCCCCAACGCTCGACCGTGGATAGTTGGGCGGCAAAGGCAAAACGGCCTATCAGGGCACTGGTCAGGCTCTTCAGCCCGGCCCTCGCGCGACGACCGCCGTCGAAAGAGCCTGAGGGCCATTCGGGCAGGACTTGCAGGCGGTCAAGGGCCGCTCCGAGTTGGTCGTCGCTGACCTCGGTCGCGTACCAATCGCGGGCGACATGCCACACGGAGTCGAGGTCGATTTCGGCGGCGTCGAGCGAGAACCAGCCGCCGAAGACGCCATCCTCGACGTCGTGCACCGAGTAGGCGATGTCATCTGCAAGGTCCATGACCTGGGCCTCGATCGGTCGGCGACGCGCAGGAGCACCGTCACGCAGCCAGCCGAATATCGGCAGATCATCGGAATAGGCGCCGAATTTCGGCGCCTCCTCCCCTGCGTCGCCGAATGTCCACGGATATTTGACACAAGCAGCCAATGTCGCCCGTGTCAG
>JBDSQP010000190.1:0-6563 GCA_039929755.1 Aeromicrobium sp.
GTCACTGATCCGGCGCGGTTCGACGTCATCGTCACCGACAATCTCTTCGGCGACATCCTCACCGACCTCGCTGCCGCAATCACCGGTGGCATCGGCCTTGCCGCGAGCGCCAACATCAATCCCGACCGAACGAGCCCGAGCATGTTCGAGCCCGTCCACGGCTCGGCTCCCGACATTGCCGGCCAGCACAAGGCCGACCCGACGGCCGCCATCCTGTCCGGCGCGCTGCTGCTCGACCACCTCGGGCTGCCTGAGGCCGCGGCACAGATCGAACAGGCCGTCGAGGCCGACATCGCAGAGCGCGGCAACGCCGTGCGAAGCACCGAGGAGGTGGGAGAGGCCATTTCGTCACGTGTGGCCGGGGGCGTAGCAGCGGTCAACTGACCTCTGCTCGATTCCGACCCAAGAAAGCATTACCGTGGCACTTATGACCCCTCTACCGTTCACCAGCCGCCTTGAGACAAACTCCAATTCTCTTTCGGCTGAGCGACGGACCGAAATCCTTGCCAATCCAGGATTCGGCAATCACTTCACTGACCACATGTTCCTTGCGGAGTGGACCCCGGAGACTGGCTGGGCCAACGCCCGAGTCGTGCCCTACGGTCCGCTTTCCCTTGATCCGGCGACCGCCGTTCTGCATTACGCGCAGGAGATCTTCGAGGGCATGAAGGCCTATGCGCACGCTGATGGCTCGGTGTGGCTCTTCCGCCCCGATGCCAACGCCGCCCGCATGCAGCGCTCGGCACACCGCCTGGCCCTTCCTGAACTCCCCGTCGATTGGTTCCTCGGCTCGATTGGCGCTCTGATCTCGGCCGATCGCGACTGG
The DNA here is from genome assembly GCA_039929755.1 of Aeromicrobium sp. Lineage (GTDB taxonomy): Bacteria > Actinomycetota > Actinomycetes > Propionibacteriales > Nocardioidaceae > JACMOZ01. The sequence goes on from JBDSQP010000190.1 coordinate 827, forward strand.
GTTCCATCCGGTGAGGAGAAGAGCCTCTACATTCGCCCCTTCATGTTCGCCTCCGAGGTCTTCCTCGGCGTGCGCCCGAGCAAGCACGTCACCTATTCGGTGATCGCTTCTCCGGCTGGTGCCTACTTCAAGGGCGGACTCAAGCCGGTCTCCATTTGGCTCTCGGAAAAGTACTCGCGCGCGGCCGAGGGCGGCACCGGCGCTGCCAAGTGCGGCGGCAACTACGCAGCCAGCCTCCTGCCTCAGTCCGAAGCTACGGCTCAGGGCTGCGACCAGGTCGCATTCCTCGACGCTCGCGAACACAAATGGGTGGAAGAACTGGGCGGTATGAACCTCTATTTCGTTCAGGACGATGGTTCGATCGTCACGCCCGAACTGACCGGCTCGATCCTCGAGGGCATCACACGCGATTCGATCATCAGGCTTGCAGCCGATCTCGGCCACGAGGTCGTCCAACGCAAGGTCAGCATCGACGAATGGCGTGAAGGCACCGCGAGCGGAAAGATCACCGAGATCTTCGCCTGCGGCACGGCTGCCGTGGTCACTCCGGTCGGTGTCCTCAAATGGGATGGCGGCGAGGCCGTGAGCTCGGACGGCGAGGCCGGCAAGATCACTTCGCACCTGCGTTCTGCACTGGTGGATATCCAGTATGGCCGCGCCGAAGACCGTCACGGGTGGATGCACAAGGTTCTCTGACCTGCGGGTCTGTCGGCCGATGTCTCGCCGACTGGAGGACATGGTTTGATGGCCGGAGTGACGATTGTCACGTTCCCCGCGATCCGGGGAATCCTGAACATCCGGGGAACCACCATGTTCTCTGCCCAAGGAGGAAATTGATGTCCACCGCGACTCGCGCCGAGCACGATCTGATCGGCGATCGCGACGTTCCAGCCGACGCATACTGGGGAATCCACTCCCTTCGTGCGTTGGAAAACTTCCCCATCACAGGCATTCCGATCGGGGTCAGTCCCTATCTGGTTGAGGCGCTTGCCGCTGTCAAAGAAGCGGCAGCGACCTCCAACTATGAGCTTGGGTTGCTCGATGAAGAGAGATTCGCCGCGATTCGCGCGGCTTGCGAGGAGATCCGCGGCGGAAAGCTGCACGAAGAGTTCGTGGTGGACGTCATTCAGGGCGGTGCCGGTACGTCCAGCAACATGAACGCCAACGAGGTCATCGCCAACCGGGCGTTAGAGCTTATGGGCCACAGCAAGGGCGACTACCACGTCATCCACCCCAACGAACACGTCAATCTGAGCCAGTCCACGAACGACGTCTATCCGACGGCGGTCAAGGTGGCGATCATCATGGCAACGCACGCTTTGCTTGCAGCGATGGAGATCCTCGAGGAAAGTTTCGCGGCCAAGGCCGACGAATTCCACGACGTCATCAAGATGGGCCGCACGCAACTCCAGGATGCCGTTCCGATGACCCTTGGTCAGGAGTTCCGCACCTACAGCATCATGATCAGCGAAGACCGAAGTAGGCTTTCGGAAGCCGTCATGATGTTGCACGAGATCAACCTCGGTGCGACTGCAATCGGCACGCAGCTCAATGCGCCTGCCGGTTATGTGCCGATCGCCTGCGATCATTTGTCAAGGCTGACCGGTCTGCCGCTTGTCAGCGCCGTCGACCTCATCGAGGCCACGCAGGACTGCGGCGCCTTCGTGCAACTGTCGGGCACCTTGAAGCGGGTCGCAGTCAAGCTTTCCAAGATCTGCAATGACCTGCGTCTGCTGTCGTCTGGTCCCCGCGCCGGCCTCTGCGAAATCAATCTTCCTGCCGTTCAGGCGGGGTCGAGCATCATGCCCGGCAAGGTCAACCCGGTCATCCCCGAGGTCGTCAACCAGGTGGCTTTCCAGATCATCGGCCATGACATGACGGTGACCATGGCGGCCGAAGCAGGCCAGCTGCAGCTCAATGCCTTTGAACCGATCATCTGCTATTCGCTGTCGGCCGGACTTTCCCGCCTACGCGAAGCGATCCTGGTCCTTGCGACCCGATGCGTCGATGGCATCACAGCCAACGTCGAGCTGATGAGGTCCGAAGTCGAGAACTCGATCGGTCTCGTCACTGCTCTCAACCCCTACATCGGCTATGCCGCCGCGACCGATGTCGCCAAGGAGGCGCTCGCAACGGGTCGAGGTGTCGCCGAACTCGTGCTCGAAAAGGGGCTCTTGCCGCCGGAAAAGCTGGCCCTGATCCTGCGCCCGGAAACCCTTGCCAATCTCGCACCGCGACCGGAGAAGACTAGGGCGAAGTCCTAGGCCTGAAACAGATTGGTAGCCGGATCGTCGTGGAGCGTGACGCGGAGTTCGTGTTCGTTCTCGGCATATGTCAGTGAGACGTCGACGGTCCGGTCGTTGGGGGTTGACGCCGCTGCGGGATCGCCGAAGCCGAAGGCGATGTCGCGCAATGTGATCGTCGCCGGTCCTACGGGGTCGTTCGACGGCCATTCATCGATCAGCCGGAACGCGATGCCGGTCAGCACAGCGTCGTACATCGCCTTTTGCGCCGGCGGCACGCCAAAACTGTGAAGCTCGGGCAGGCCGAACTGGTCCAGGCCGTGGGTCATGATGTGGCCTTCTTCGTCCGCGTCGTATTCGAAGACGAACCACTGCGAAGCGTGCGAGAGGGACGTCGCCGCCGAACTGTGTTCGATGACGCGGGGCAACAGCATGTCGACGGCGACACCGTCGTGGGCCTCGGCGAGTTCAAGCGCCTGGACGCGGGTCTTGAAGGCCATCTCACCGGCACCGGCGGTGTCTGACTCACCCTTGATCAGGAACTGAAACGGACGCTTCTTTAGCCTTTGCATGCCGAGATCGGAAGACCCGCGCAACCTCAGCAAGAACTCCATCGGCATCGCGACGTGGTCTTCGTGTTCGAGCGGATGAGGCGTCATCACGGCATAGATCGCCGAGCAAACTTTCGGTTTGGGCACGCTCATCTGGTCGGATCCGGTCCTACCTGAACAAGGAGCTTGCCGAAGTTCTTGCCCTTCAGCATTCCGAAGAACGCCTCTGGTGCATTCTCGAGTCCGTCGACGATGTCTTCGCGATACGTGAACGAGCCGTCCTGGATCCACTCCGAGACGTCGTTCTGGAAATCCTTGTAGTGGGTGGGCACGAATTCGTTCTGGATGAAACCGCGAATCGTGATGCTCTTGGTGAGGATCGCCGCCATCAGGGCGCCGGAGCGGTCCGGGCCGTCCGGCAGCGCGGTGTCGTTGTAGGTGGCCACAAGCCCACACAGGGGAACGCGGGCATAGGTATTGAGTCTCGGACGGACGGCATCCCATACGGCGCCGCCGACGTTTTCGAAGTAGACGTCGATGCCATCAGGCGATGCCGCCTTGAGGTCCTCGCGGAACGTGGGGGACCGATGATCGAGCGCGACGTCGAACCCAAGCTCGGTGAGATAGGCGACCTTTTCGGGCCCTCCGGCGATGCCGATTGTCTTCGCGCCCTTGATCTTGGCGATCTGGCCTACGGCCGATCCGACCGGTCCGCTCGCCGCGGCGACGGCAACAGTCTCGCCGGGCTTCGGCTTCCCAATCTCAAGGAGTCCGGCGTATGCGGTGAAGCCGGGCATACCCAGGGCTCCGACCGCGGTCGAAATGGGTGCCCGCGAGGGTTCGAGTTTGCGTAGGTGCTTGGCGGACGCAACGCCAAAGGCCTGCCAACCAAGATAAGAAAGGACGAAGTCGCCGGGGGACAGGCTTGGATCGTTGGACTCAGTCACCTCGGCGACCGTGCCGCCCTCCATGACATGGCCGATCTCGACTGGCGCCGCATAGGACTTGGCGTCATTCATCCGTCCGCGCATATACGGGTCGAGTGACAGGTAGATCGTGCGAAGCAGAACTTGTCCCTCGCCGGGTATCGGCATCGGCGCACTCTCGAGGGTGAAATTGTCCTGAGTGGGTTCGCCGTGTGGTCTGGACGCGAGCAGGACGCGCGTGTTGGAGGCAGGGGTGGCATTCATAAGGCGCCCAGTCTAGACTGGCCCCATGCAGAACTTCGTGATCATTATTGACAGGCGCGTCAGGCGGTAATCTCCCGTCAGACGCGCAGCCTCCCGTTTCAATTGGGGGGCTTTTTTGTTGCCGATGATCACCCTCGATAAGAAGGATCCCACTGTGACCACAACTGCATTCCACGTCTACGACACGACGTTGCGCGATGGTGCCCAGCAAGAGGGCCTCAATCTGTCCGTGCAGGACAAGTTGCACATTTCTCGTCACCTCGACGACCTTGGGGTGGGGTTCATCGAAGGCGGATGGCCGGGGTCCAATCCGAAGGACACCGAGTTCTTTGCCCTCGCGGCCAAGGAGCTCGACCTCAAGCACGCGACGCTGGCGGCATTCGGTGCCACGCGACGTGCTGACCTCAAGGCGGCCGACGATCCGCAGGTTGCTGCTCTCCGCGACTCGGGAGCCTCTGTCGTCACGCTCGTCGCCAAGAGCCATGACCGACACGTGGAGCTCGCACTGCGCACGACGCTCGAGGAAAACCTCGCCATGGTGCGCGACACGATCGAGCATTTGCGGGCAGAGGGCCAGAGCGTCTTCCTGGACTGCGAGCACTTCTTCGACGGCTACCGCGCCAACCGCGACTACGCGCTCGAGGTCGTTCGCACGGCCGCCGATGCCGGTGCCGAGGTCCTCGTCCTGTGTGACACCAATGGCGGCATGTTGCCCCACTGGGTCACTGAAATTGTCGAGGATGTCGCCACTCTCGGTGCCCGGCTCGGAATCCACGCCCACAACGACACAGGTTGCGCAGTCGCCAACTCGATGGCCGCCGTACAGGCCGGCGCGACTCATTTGCAGGGCTGCATCAACGGTTATGGCGAGCGAACAGGCAACGCCGATCTGCTCACCTGTGTGGCCAACCTCGAACTCAAGCTCGGTATGTCCGTCATGGCCGAGGGAGCACTGCTCAACGCCACCCGTATCGCTCATGCTGTTGCCGAGATCACGAACTACCCGCCATACGCACGCCAGCCCTACACGGGAGTGTCTGCCTTCGCCCATAAAGCGGGGCTCCACGCCAGCGCCATCCGGGTTGACTCAGACCTTTACCAGCACATCGATCCGATGCTTGTCGGCAACGACATGCGGCTTCTTGTCTCGGAGATGGCCGGCCGGGCCACGATCGAACTCAAGGGCAAAGAGCTGGGATACGACCTTGCCGGCGATGCAGATCGTCTCTCGCGCGTGACCGATCGGGTCAAGTCGATGGAGCAGTCCGGCTACACCTTCGAGGCCGCGGACGCGTCGTTCGAGCTTCTTCTCGCCGAGGAGATGGACGGCAAACGCCCGGCCTACTTCGACGTCGAGTCGTGGCGGGTGCTGGCCGAATCAAACGGTGACCAGGACGCGGTTGCCGAGGCCACGGTCAAGCTGACCGCCGGAGGCAAACGCCTCGCCGTGATCGGCGAGGGGAACGGTCCGGTCAACGCACTCGACCACGCGCTTCGCCAGGCGATCGAACAGATCTATCCCGAGGTGGCTCAATTCCACCTGATCGACTTCCGCGTGCGCATCCTCGACCAGGGACATGGCACCGATGCCGTCACACGCGTCCTGATCGAGACGTCCGACGGCAAAGATTCATGGGTGACCGTCGGCGTCGGGGCCAACATCATCGAAGCCTCGTGGGAAGCCCTCATCGACGCCGTGACATATGGCCTGCGCCAACACGGGACGGTCGCGCTCTAGGTAGCAGCCTTGGCC
>JBDSQP010000191.1:0-3536 GCA_039929755.1 Aeromicrobium sp.
TCGAGCTCTTCAAAGATGCCCGTGCCCAGTACGTCGCCGCGTCCGAACAACTCGAAGAGGTTGAACTCGGTGTCGCGAAGATTGGATTTGTAATGGCTCATGCTGCCCATTCCCTAGAAGTTGTGCCCAGCTTGCTACTGGCAAGTAACTTAAGTATCCGCTGAATTGGGGTCACAGACAAGTTCAGGGCCCATTTTCATGGTGTTGCGCACGCCACATGTCACTCAGGGTTACAGTTTCGGGAAGTTCGCGAACAGGTGGGAAAACCATGGAATATGAACACGATTTGCATGAACACCGTGACGTCATCATTGTGGGAGCCGGCTTGTCGGGGATCGGTGCGGCATACCGACTGCAAACCATGTGTCCGGGTAAGACCTACGCCGTTCTGGAGGCGCGAGCTGCCGTCGGTGGCACCTGGGATCTCTTTCGCTATCCGGGCATCCGCTCTGACTCGGACATGTACACACTCAGTTTTCCGTACCGCCCGTGGACCAACCGCAAGGCGATTGCCGACGGTCACGACATCCGCACCTACATCGAGGAAGCCGCCGACGAGTACGGCATCGAAAAGAACATCCGCTTCGGCCACCGTGTTGTCTCTGCCTCGTGGTCATCCGATGATGCGCGGTGGACAGTCACGTCCCAGGTCGATGGCCAAACCGTCACGCAGACGGCTTCGTTCCTGTATCTCTGTAGCGGCTATTACAGCTACAACGAGGCCTACCAGCCCGAATTTCCTGGCATCGACACGTACGAGGGCCAGGTAGTCCATCCGCAGTTCTGGCCCGAGGACCTCGACTATGCAGGCAAGGAAGTGGTGATCATCGGCAGTGGCGCCACTGCTGTGACCCTCATCCCGTCAATGGCGGAGACGGCCAAGCACATCACCATGTTGCAACGTTCTCCCACATACATTCTCTCGCAGCCAGAGGAAGACAAACTGGCTCATGTCATGAAGCGGGTGATGCCGGCCAAGCTTGCTCAGCGAGCGATTCGGCGCAAGAACGCAACACTGGCCATCGGTCTCTACCTGTTCTGCAAGCGGTTTCCGAAGTTCTCAGCCAAAATACTCATCGCTCTGTCGAAAAAGCAGTTGCCCGAGAACTATGACCTCAAGAACTTCACGCCGCGCTACAACCCGTGGGACCAGCGCCTGTGCCTCGTACCCAACGGCGATCTCTATAAGACGATTCGTCACGGCGGAGCATCGATCGTGACCGATCACGTCAAGACGTTCACGCCGACAGGCATCGATCTCGAGTCCGGTGAACACCTCGACGCCGACATTGTCATCACGGCCACAGGTCTCAAGGTGGTGGCATTCGGCGAGCTTTCGTTGACGGTCGACGGAAAGACGATCAATCCCAACGACCTCTACGTCTACAAGGGGCTGATGTTCAGCGGTATGCCGAACTTCGCGTGGTGTGTCGGCTACACGAACGCCTCCTGGACGCTGCGCGCCGACCTCACATCCAAGTATGTGTGCCGCTTCATCAACCACTTGGACGCCAACGGCTATGCGTTCGGTATGCCCAACCCGGAAGGTGCCGCTGGACACGCCCGGCCGATCCTCGACCTGACGTCGGGTTACGTGATGCGGGTGGCTGACACGCTGCCGCAGCAAGGCTCGGCTTCGCCGTGGACGATCAGGCAGAACTGGTTGCTCGACTCTTACGACATGCGTAGGACCGATCTCGACGATGACATGATCTTTGCGCCCAAGAAGGTCATGGCCTCTGCCGGCTGAGCCCTTAGACTGCGGGTTTGTGGACACAACTCACCTCACCGACGCGACTCAGGCGGCGCTGCATCTGTTGCGCAATACCGACAACTTCCAGTGGTACACGGTCGCGTTCTTCGGAATCGTTGTGTACATCTACGCCAATGAAGTTGAGCGCAAACGGTGGGACATCGTCGCCGCGGGTCTGGCCTTCCTTTTTATGGATGTCTTCAACGAGCTCATCAATTCGGCGTGGCTCCACGTAAGTGAGACATCGGCTCTGTGGACCGTCACGGGCGATACGAGCTATTTGATCCTGATCGGCTGGACGATCGAAATCGTCTTCCTCTTCTTGATCTCAGGAGTCGCATTCGTCAAATTCCTGCCCGCCGACAAAGACATGCGCATCCTCGGAATCCCCAACCGTTGGGTGGCGATCACCTGGTGGTCGTGCGTATGCGTGTTCGTCGAGGTGTTGTTGACCAAAGCGGGAATCTTCCACTGGCACTACTGGTACTGGAATTCCCCATTCCTGCTACCGATAATCGTGTTCGGCTACGGCACCTTCTTCGCCATTTCGGCCTTTGTCTACGACCGCGAGAAGGACTTGACCCGAGTCAAGATCGTGGGCGCAATGATGGGGATCGACGCCATTCTGGCTCTGACCCTCGGCCTCGCCGGATGGCTCTAACGGCGCTCACCGGTTGGTAAGGATCCACTTCTGCGCTCGGAACTTCAAGTGATCTGCAGTCGCGTCAAGGTCGGCTTTTATCCATTCGCCGCTGCCCAGAGAAGCCAGGAACTTGCGGATTTCAGCGTTCTTCGAATTGCGAACTGAAGCGGGCACCTGGAACTCCCCGGGAACCCAGCGCGGCTCGGAGTCGAGGCCGGCGGCACGCTTGCCCTGTCGGATCGAGTCGGTTGTATGAAGCAACATCGAGAAATGTGCGCCCTCGGGAAGTGTCACGTTGACGGTTGCGGGCGAACAGTAGATGTTGAAGTTCGGGATCGAAAGAGTTGCACCGGAACTGTGCCCTTCATACGTGCGATTGCCGGACTTGCCGAGATTCAGCGCGGAGTTGTCACCAGCGGGATTCGCGACGGCCTGCCCCAGGGGAGTCAGTGCCCGTTGGAAGGACCAAGTGCGCGCCAATATGTCCTTCGACCAAAAACCGATCCGCCCGGTGCGGTCCTTGCCCGCAACCCGTAGCTCTCGGTGCAGACCCTTGGGGCCAACTTTTTCGATCGAAATGTCGTCCGTGATCACGCCTGGGATCTTTGGTTGATGGCGCCAGGACTCCGCCGGCAGTTGAACCTTGGGGTTGGCAACGCCGTGCTGGTCCTCATAGGTGTAGTCATAAAAGATGGGATCGTCGCCGGAGATGTCGAAGTCAAAAAGGCGCGTGTACATGTCGCCGTACTTGCCCATGATGAAAATGGTCGAACCGCTTGCACTCATGGCAACCGAGCGGAACCGGCCACGCTGAGGACCGCACATTTGGTAGCTCTGATCCCGCGGGAGCCATGGGTCGAGGAAGGTGAGCACCTGGCCGTCGGTGCTGAGCGTCCAAATATGTGAGACCTTGCCGTCGCCGACGGGGTGGTCATACCCTGCCGAGTCCGGCAGGGTGCCGTCTTCGAGTTTCGAGACGACCGACCACGCCCATGACCGGATGCCCGTGGGCAACGTGAACCCCGAGCCTGTCCAGACCGGCGGACCCCAGCGCATCGTCCAGTTGAATGTGCCTGGCGCCGACAAGGCATCGTCCATCGTGTAGATCCAACGGTCGTTGTCGATAGCGATCATCTCGTC
>JBDSQP010000192.1:0-5307 GCA_039929755.1 Aeromicrobium sp.
TCAGGGTAGTGTCCCGCGAGCCGAGCGGACGGGTAAGCACCGAGGGGCCATCGGCCAGTGCCGAAAGGATCAGGACACGATTGGTCAGCGACTTGGACCCGGGTATCAGCAGGTCGCCGTCGAGAGGATTGTCGCGGTAGGGCGCGAGCCAAGGCAGGGGCGCAGTCATCACCTCCACCCTATCGGTGCAGGCCGGTTAGTCGCGGATGTGCTCGATCGTCTCCGCGGCGCGATCCTTTGCGCGCCCAACGATGAACTTCTTGTGCGGGTCCGGGTCCAGCGTCGCCATCAACAGGCCGCCGAACATCGAGAGATTCTTGAGAAAGTGGATCTTCTGGTTGGCACGCGCGCCCGGATCGCTTTCCTTCCAGAACTGGTGTCCCTCGGAGGTCGAAGGGATGAGTGAACCCGCGAGAACAAGGCATGCAGTGCGTGGGAAATGTCCTGTCGCCAGCGCGGCGCCGGCAGCGACATTGACCACGCCGCTGAGGCGGACGAGGTTGGCGCCATTGATCGGAATGGGCGACGTCGGCGCAAGCTTTTCGAGTTTGTCGGCCAGCGGCTGGGCTTTGGGAGCCATGACGGACGCGTTCTTGACCGAATTCACACCGCCGTAGACGAACATCGACGCGAGCATGGGACGGGCAACCAAGCGAAGAAGTGTCATACCCCATTCATACAACATCGCCGTGAATATTCGACTTGGTTATGGAATCAACCATGGGTTTGCCTTGAACTGGGCGGAGTCGTTGGCAGGGTTCGGGTCGTCATTTCCCGCGGCCGAAATGGAGACAGTGGCGGACGGAAGTATGCCGCGAACCTTGAAAAGCAGCACGGGTATCTCGGCACCAGATTGGTGGCGGGTGCACGTCATGCTCTTCATGATCGCGTTCCGCCTGGGTGTGACGCAGTGCCATTCGGCGCTCACTACTCCGCGGTACGTGACGGCTCGATCGAATGCCACCGTAAGGGTCAGGTCGAGGTCCTTTGCCTTGCCGTCGGTTTGCGATGTCACTGGCACAGTGATGCGGCGCTGAAAGGGTGGCGCGTCGCTGGTGATCGTGATGGCCCCGATGCCGAGGTCGCTGGGGACAACCGGCGGCGGCGGGGGAGGCGGTGTTGTCGTCGGGGGCGGGCTGGGCGAAGGCTGAACCACCACAGGTGCCGGCGACGGCGTGGAAGTGGTCGGTGTCGAAGTGGTCGGCGCGACAAGGGCCGGAGCAACAGTCGGCGTAACCGCAGTGGGGACTGCAGGTGTCGGTGTCGCAGTCTCAGGGGACGGCTCGACCGAGGGTGTTGCCGACGGTGTTTCAGTCGTCCCAGGGTTCGTAGTGACTACCGAGTTCGGAGACTGAGCTGTCGGCTTGTTGTCATGTCCCCGCGTTGCGGCAACAGCGACGACGCCGCCGGTTGCCACGACCGCGACGGTGACTGCCGCGATGGCGCCCTGGGATCCAATCGCGGAGGCGGCTCCCTTGGCGGGTTCTATCAGCACCTTGGCGAGCAACGCCTTTAGGCCAAGGACGCCGCCCGAAGCTGTGGCGACCACGGCCCCACTCCCGGCGAGGTATCCGGCAGCGGCTGTGCCGAGGATCGCCGGTGCGAGTATGCCCGACAGATCGGAATTGACCTCCGCGAGTTCGAGATAGATGCCCATACAGCGGCGGCAGCCGTCGAGGTGTGCCTCGACCCGACCGGCTTCCCTGTTGGAGAGGCCCTTACGAACGTGAGCACCCATACGCTCGGTCGTCCATCGGCAATCGCCTATGGCGGTGTCGCTGAGATGGTGTTGCAGATAGGCCTGTCTCAAACCCTCTCGTGCACGGTAGGCGAGCGCCGAAACACTGTTGGCACTCATGCCGAGAAGCGGGGCAATCTCGGCGGGCTTCTGCCCTTCTACGTCGAGATGCCACAACACGAGTTGCCAGCGTTCTGGCAATGATGCGAAGGCGTCGGCGGCCGTACCGCGTTCGAAGTTGATCGCAGCAAGGTCGAAGAACTCGACATGGCGGTCAAGCTCGGATTCGTCGTCGGTCGTGCGCAAACGTTTGGTGGCGCGAATCCGGTCGACGTGTAGACGGCGTATCGCAGTCAGCAAGTAGGCGCGGAAAGCAAGGTCAGGCCCCTTGCCGTCCTGGAGTAGGACGAAGACCTTGGTGAAAGCCTCGGAGACAAGGTCCTCGGACTCGGCGTCAGGGAGTAGTTGGCGGGCAAGCCGGAGTGCTGCGTAACGGTGACGTTCGAACAATGTCCCATAGGCCTCGTTGTCGCCCGCGCGGACAGCCGTGATCAGTTCTGCATCACTGGACTCAATCGCGTGCTTCACGTTCTCCGACATCAAGGACCCCTCCGATCAGCCTAACGAGTCAGGGGCTCATCGGGTCACGATGTTTCTGACTTTTCTGCGTCATACTCGTCGGCCCCGTCCGTCTCCTATGTGTCAATCAAACGGTGTCGAAGAAAACAGCGTCAAACGGATCAGGGGAGGCACGCAAATGGAAAATCTCGTATCGACCCACTTTGTGGCCATCGAGGAAGCCCTTCAGTCCGCACACGAAGACATTGCCTCTGTTGCACTCGTGGTGGGAGCAAGTGCAGCATATCTCGGTAGTCCGCTCCAGGAGGTTCTTGACCAACTGGAGCGGACGTATGCCGAGCATGGGGCGCTACCCGCGTATGACGTGGTGAGGGCTATCACCGTTGCCTGGACCGAAGCAGCCATGATTCATCACCATGAGGTCTCGTGCGAGGATCCGCTGACGATGCTTTCGACGACGGCGCATCTGCGTGCCCGCCTCGGCGATCTCTATCGCGGCGCGGAACGTGACGGCATCAAGGTGAGCGAATTCCACGCGCTGGTCGTCGTGGATCTCCCATTGACATCGTCACCCAATCAGCTGAGCGGTTCGTTGACCATGCTCGAAGCGGCAGAGGCAATGCGCACCGTCTACAGCGGCGAGGAAACGATCGCCCAGGTGACTCCGCGCCGCATCGTTGCGCTCGTCGAACGGGCGCGAACGGACAAGGCCACGTTAGGGCTTCTTCAGATCTTGGTACGTCGACTTCAAGCCGGCGATGCCGAACCGCGGTTGTGGCTCGAAGCCCTGCCCCGCCATGCCGTCGGTATCGGCTGGCTCCTGACCGAACTGGCCCGATAAGCGGTCGGTCGTTGCGGCCCCTTCTCGGGGGCGTCGCAGCGACCGGCCCAGTTCGCGTTCGTCGTTCCGCTGCTGTTCATCGTGAGGCCATCCACGCGAATGTCCGCGTTCCCAGGGAGAGACGAAGGTCGGGTCATGAAACTTTCGCAGCGCTCGATCGTGGCTGGCTTGGCCTCGTTGGCAGTCACCGCAACCCTGTCGATCGGGTCGGCTTCGGCAAGCGGTTCGGGCGAAGACTCGGGCAACGAAGACCGGTTCACCTTTGCCGTGATCGGCGACATTCCCTACGGTGATGCGCAGATCACGAATTTTCCGAAGGTCATCAAACAGATCAATGCGGACAAGTCGGTCAAGTTCGTCGATCACCTCGGCGACATCAAGTCCGGCTCCTCGCCGTGCTCAGACAGCTACTTTGCTCAGGTCAAATCACAGTTCGACAGCTTCGTCGACCCGCTTGTCTACACGATCGGCGACAATGAGTGGACCGACTGCCATCGCACGAACAACGGCTCCTACAACCCATTGGAACGATTGGCCAAGATCCGCTCGGAGTTCTTCCCGAACCCCGGCCGCACCCTGGGCGTCCACGCCGCCTCGGTGAGCTCGCAGACATCGCACGGTTTCCCCGAGAACGTGCGGTACACCCGTGCTCGTGTTGCCTTCGCGGCCTTGCACATCGTGGGGAGCAACAACGGCCTCGCGCCATGGACCGGCAAGACCGCTCCGACCTCGGAACAATCGGCGGAGGTTCTCGGCAGGACAGCTGCGGCAATCGAGTCCATCCGAGACACCTTCCGGCAGGCACGGGACGAGCACGATCGCTCGGTCGTCCTGCTGACCCAAGCCGACATGTTCGATCCAACGGTGCCCAATGCGGGCTATGCCGACTACTTCGCCTTCCAGCCGATTGTGAAAGCCATCGCCGAGGAGTCGTCTTCGTTCCGGGGGCCGGTCTACCTGTTCAACGGTGACAGTCACGTGTACGAGAGCGACAGGCCGCTGGCGGACGGCTCGAACTGGTTGTCCTTCTACGGTGTGGACAAGCCGGTGCCAAACCTGTCGCGGGTGACTGTCGATGGGTCCACCGGGGTGAACAACTATCTGCGGGTCACGATCGATCCGCGAAACCCTCAGGTTCTGGATTGGACCCGCGTGCCGTTCGCCTCGTAAGGGCCGTACGTTCTTCGGTGCGACCTGTGGCACGCTTGAACCATGTGCGGGCGCTATGCGACGACCTTGACGGCAGCTTCTTTGAATGCCGAATTCGAGATCGACCTAGCCAATTCCTTTGTGGAGCTTGAACCTAACTACAACCAGGCGCCGACCGATGACGCGCCGATCGTGGTTCAGCGCCGCGCCAAGGACGACGTGCCCGAGCATCGCCAACTCATGAAGGCCCGGTGGGGACTCATACCGAGTTGGGCCAAAGACCCGGCGATCGGCAACCGGATGATCAACGCCCGCGCCGAAACGGTTGCCGAAAAGCCATCCTTCAAAAAGGCCTTCGCGACGCGGCGAGCTTTGGTGCCGGCCGACGGATACTACGAGTGGTACGTCCTTGAAGAGCCGCTGTCGAAGAAGGGCCAAAAGCAACCGTTCTTCATCACCCCCAAGGACCGCGCGGTGATGGCGATGGCGGGTCTTTACGAATTCTGGAAAGACCCGACGACGAGTGATTGGGTCACCAGTTTCACGATCCTGACGACGACGGCAGAGGACGCGCTCGGGCACCTCCACGACCGCATGCCGTTGATTGTCGAACGCGATTCCTATGTTGACTGGCTCGACCCCCAACCACATCCGACCCAGGATTTGCTCGAACTGCTCGTGCCGGCCGCGCCGGGAAGGCTCGATGCGTTCCCGGTGTCCAAGGCCGTTGGCAATGTCCGCAACAACGGCCCAGAGCTGATGGAGCCGCTCCCTCCTGAGTGACGGCGGGGAACAATCGAGCGACCCTTCCTGTTGAAGTGCTCAGGAGGTAATCGATGCAGACCTGCTTGGAACGAACTGACCTACGGACGCCCGCACCGAAGATGCGTCGTCTGACGCCGGGAGTACGCTTGAACACAATGACTGACAAGCAATCTGAGCCCGATCTGCGGGACACAGAAACCCCGGAGCAGCAACAGGCCCGCTTCGAGGCCGACGC
>JBDSQP010000193.1:0-1694 GCA_039929755.1 Aeromicrobium sp.
GGAGTCCCAGGTATGAGCTCCCTAGACGTTGAACGCCCGGTACCGGAAAGGATTGGCGGCCTCGCCGTCATCAAGCGCGGACTCTCGATGTCCCCGGCGATCAAGCAAGGGTTCGGCTTGACGATGCTTCTGGCCGTTCTGAGCACGATGGGATCATCCGTCGTTCCCATCGTCATCAAGGTCACGGTCGACTCCGGCCTCGGAACGGGCAAGGAAATCGATCGGGGCAAGGTGATCAATTATCTGCTTCTGGCCACAGTCCTGATCGCGATCACTGCCGTGTGCGCCTATGCGATGCGCGTACGACTCTTCACGGCCAGTGAGCGCGGCCTCGCGGAAGTGCGCGTCAATGCCTTCCGCCACGTGCACGATCTGTCGATGCTCACCCAGAATGCCGAACGCCGCGGCGTCCTCGTCTCGCGTGTGACTTCCGACATCGACCAGGTCTCCCTGTTCCTGCAATTCACCGGAATCATGATCACCATCAGCATCGGACAGATGATCGTCGCGACGGTAATCATGGCCTACTACTCATGGCAGCTCACGATCGTCGTTCTCGTTTGCTTCGTGCCACTGGCCATCAGCCTCAAGTATTTCGCCGAGCGCATGAGCCGCGCCTATGACGTCGTACGCCGCACCGTCGGTGAGCTGCTCGCAGTCATCGCCGAACCTGTTGTCGGCGCCTCGGTCGTCAAGTCGTATGCGATCGAGCCTCGCACGCAGGCACGCGTTGATCGGGGCATTGACGTCAACTTGCAGGCCAACATCCGGGCCCAGCGACTTGTAGCTGTCACGTTCGCCTCGGCGGGCCTTGCCGGTGGGCTGGCCAACGCGGGGGTCATCACTGCCGGCGTCCTGCTCGGCATCGCCGGCAATTTGTCGATGGGTACGGTGATCGCCTTCGCCTTCCTGGTGGGACTGTTCGTCGGCCCAGTGCAGATTGCCACGCAGGTCATCACCGATGCCCAAAATGCGATCGCCTCCTGGAGGCGAGTCATCGATCTGCTCGACACCCCCGCCGACGTTGTGGACCCGGGCGCTGGCGGTGCTGTGCCCGAGCAGGGAGCGCTCGGGGCGAGCTTCGTCGACGTGACCTTTGCGTACCCGAGCGGGCCTGACGTGCTGAAGGACATCAATGTCACGATCGAACCGCGCGAACGAATAGCGATTGTCGGCGAGACCGGGTCAGGAAAGACGACCTTCGCCAAGCTCCTTACCCGGCTCATGGACCCCTCGACCGGCAAGGTCCTGCTTGGCTCGACCGACATCAGCTCGATCAATTTCGCCACCCTTCGCCGACATGTGGTGATGGTCCCGCAGGAGGGGTTCCTGTTCGACTCTTCGCTTGCGGACAACCTTCGGTACGGCAAGAAGGAAGCGAGCGATGCCGAACTCATCCAGGCGATCGATGACCTCGAGCTGACCGACTGGTTCGAGTCGTTACCTCGTGGTCTGAACACCTCCGTTGGTCAACGGGGCGAATCTCTGTCGGCAGGTGAGCGCCAACTCGTCGCCCTCATTCGTTCCTCGCTGGCAAATCCGGATTTCCTGGTGCTCGACGAGGCGACGAGCGCGGTCGATCCCCAAACAGAACTTCGGGCCACGCTCGCTCTCGACAAACTTCTGAGTGGTCGTACGAGTGTGATCATCGCGCACCGTCTTTCGACCGCGGAGAGCGCCGACCGCATCCTTGT
>JBDSQP010000194.1:0-4542 GCA_039929755.1 Aeromicrobium sp.
CCACCGCCTTCTCGAGGCCGACGACCTCCCCGCGGCCCGCCGACAACTCACTCATCTGGTCGGCCGTGACACTTCGCGACTCGATGCGAGCGAAGTTTCCCGCGCAACGATCGAGTCGGTCGCCGAAAACACCTCGGATGCCGTCGTTGCTCCCCTGATCGCTGGCGCATTCGGCGGGATCGGCGGGCTCGTGGCGTATCGAGCGGCAAACACCCTCGACGCTATGGTCGGCCATCGCAACGAGCGCTACGAGAATTTCGGCTGGGCCTCCGCGAAGCTCGACGACCTCATCAACATCCCCGGTTCGCGGCTTTCTGCCGGACTTGCGGCAGCGCTCGCCCCGACCATCGGCGGCGACTCTGGCAAGGCTTTGTCCGTATGGCGCAGGGACGCGAAGTACCACCCCAGTCCCAATGCCGGACCGGTCGAGGCATCGTTCGCCGGGGCGATGAATGTGACCCTCGGGGGTGTCAATCACTACGGCGATCGGGCAGAAGACCGCCATACGCTCGGCGACGGGCCGCCCGCCACCTCGAAGGACATCGAGCGATCCGTTGAGCTCGCGAAGAACGTGGGGATCGGCGCGACTGTTGTGGCAGTGCTTATCGCGATCCGTCGCCGCTGATCGCCCAGTCGAGCGCTTCGCTGACTTCGTTGACCACCTGGACATCGGGATCGCCCGGTTCTCTTTGGACGACAATGACCTCAACGCCCAGTTCGGAGGCGGCCTCCATCTTGGGCCAGGTGAACATACCGCCGGAGTCCTTCGTGATGAGCACATCGGTGGTGTGCGCCCGCATGAGATTCCGTTCGTCCTCGAGGACATAGGGACCGCGACTCGTGAGGACAGTCCACGAGGGCGGCACTTCGATGTCGGGCACATCGACTACCCGGACCATCGCGGCCAATGCCCCGAGCGGAGCGACGAAGTGTCCCAAAGCCTGGCGACCGGTCGTGAGGAATGGGCGCGACCCCAGCGTCAAGGCCAGGGCGGCCGCCTCATCGTGATCTGCGACCCAATGCCATGTGTCGCTCAAGTAGGTGTCTGACCAACCGGGTCGTTCGAACCTGAGGAGGGGTACGCCCGATGCGGCGCAAGAGGCGACGGCATTGGCCGAGATGCCCATGGCGAAAGGATGAGTCGCATCCACGACAGCGGTGATTTCGGCCGACTCGTAGAAGGCCCGCATGCCTTCGACGCCGCCGAATCCGCCGATTCGGACTTCGCCGACCGGCAACCGCGGCTTGGCAACGCGGCCTGCCAGGGAGGAAACGAAGGGCACACCCGCGTCGCGTAGGCGCTTGGCGAAATCGCGGGCTTCGGCGGTCCCTCCGAGGATCAGGATCGTCACGCGCCGCCACCCGGCGGCAATATCGCGAGGCCAGCCGGAGCTCCGTTGCCGATGACGTCAAGCAGGGCATCGACATCGAGGTTCGCCTCAATGAGGTCGGCCAACAAGTCCATTCGGCGTTCGCGCAATGCACCGAAGCCGACAGTGCCCGGATCGAATCCCGGTCCCGCGACCTCTGCCAGCCATGCGCGTCGGAAATCGTCGCCCTCAAGGCTGCCGTGCCACATCGTTCCGAACACTTGCCCGCTGCGCGTGCCACCAAGGAATTCCTCAGCACCGTCGCCCCGCGTGATTCGGCCGTGATGGATCTCGTAGCCGCTGGCAGACTGACCAAGCGCCGAGCCGACGGGCAGACGCAAAACCTTGTCCATCTCGAACACGGTATGGACGTCGAGCAACCCCAAACCGTCGACGTTCGCGCCGACCGAACCCTCGACGCCTCCAGGATCGGAAATCGAACGGCCAAGCATCTGGAAACCGCCGCAAATGCCGAGGATCGGTCGCCCGGCGGCCGCATGGGCCAGGATCGTCCGATCCAGTCCGCGTTCACGCAGCCAGGCGAGGTCCGAAATCGTTGAACGCGTGCCGGGCAGAACGATGACATCGGCGTCGCTGAGGGCGCGCGGATCGGAAGCGAACACGACATCGACGCCCGGCTCGATCCCCAGAGCATCGACGTCGGTGAAGTTGCTGATGCGGGGCAACCGGACGACGGCGACCCGAAGTGAGGCGCCCGAGGAGGCCCGCCTGCCCTCAAGGTCAAGGGCGTCTTCGGAGTCGAGCCATACGTCGGAATGCCAGGGCAGGACACCATAGACCGGCCTCCCGCTTAGTTTTTCGAGCGAGTCGAGACCGGGTTGGAGCAACATCTTGTCGCCGCGGAACTTGTTGACCACGAAACCGGCGATGAGCCGCTGGTCCTCGGCGGACAGCAGCGCGACCGTTCCGTGCATCGCGGCGAATACCCCTCCGCGGTCGATGTCGCCGACAACGATCGTCGGTATCGCGCCATGTCGCGCCAGGCCCATATTGACGTAGTCATCGGCGCGCAGGTTGATCTCGGTCGGGCTGCCGGCGCCTTCGCAGATCACGACGTCGAAACGCGAGCGCAGGTCGTCATACGCGGCGAACGCTGCTTCGGCCAGGTGGGTACGACCGCCGATGAATTCGCGCGACTCGATCTCGCCCGCGGGCTTGCCCATGACGACGATGTGGCTGCGATGGTCACTGCCAGGTTTGAGGAGTACGGGGTTCATCGCCGCTTCGGGCACGGCGCGGGCGGCCAGGGCCTGGATCCATTGGGCGCGACCGATCTCGGAGCCGATCTGTCCATCAGCCGAAGCGCAGACCATCGAGTTGTTGGACATGTTCTGAGCCTTGAACGGTGCGACGCGTATGCCGCGGCGGGCGAGCAGGCGACAAAGTCCGGTCGTGACAACACTCTTGCCGGCATCGGATGTGGTGCCCCCCACTAGAAGTGACCCAGTGAGGAGTGACCCGGTGAGGGCCGGCGTCACGCGCGGACCTTACGCGGCGCATTGAGCCAGAAGGCGAAAGCGCGGGTCACCCATGGCAACGCCAGATACGTCATGATCGGCGTCATCAGGCAAACCGAGATGAAGACCCGTAGTGGCAGGGCGACATCCGACAACCATTCGCGCGAGGCGTAGTTGGCCGCCAGGCTCAGCGGGAAGAAGACCAGGAAGATGACGCACATCTGTTTCCACCGTGGTGGAGGCGCCGGGGCGGGCCGAAGGTCGAGGACATCCGTACTCGTCGGATCATCGAACCAGCCCTCGATGCCCGTCCGCTTCTCCATGTGGGATTCACCGACAAGGCCCTGGGCTGCTCCGAGCCACCATGCGCGCTGGTCAGAGGCTTCCCAGGCCTCAAGCGCGGCGCTGCCGGAGAAGCGGTAGAGAACATGCCATTCGGAAGAGTTCTCGATCGGGCGGACCCACCCAGAACCCAGGAAACCGTCGAAGCGGGAGGCCAGTTCGCCTCCCGCGCGCAGCCAGGCCAGCATTTGGTCTTCATGAGCGGGATCGACGATCCTCGTGACGGAGACGGTGACCGGTTCGCTCATGGCCCAAGGTTATCTAGGGCCAATCATTCATCGTCACTCGCGAGGACAATTCCCTCGCAGCCGGGCTCAGCGAGCGGTAGCGTCTGCATATGGTGCTCGCAGATCAACTTCGGATCGCGCTCGACGGCAAGTGGCGTCATGTGCGCGAAATGGCCCGCAAAGAACTCGACGGATTCGATCTTCTCGCCGATCCCTCACTCACGCTTGACCAGGCACGCGACCGCGCCCTCGAGCAGATGAAACTCCTCGTTGCTACAGGCATACCCGCCGCTGGGTTCCGCAAGGAGAACGGAGGCGGCGGAGATCCCGGTATGGCCGTCACCGGAGTCGAGATGCTCGCCCAGTTCGACATGTCGCTCATGGTCAAGGCGGGCGTGCAGTGGGGCCTTTTCGGTGGTGCCATCGAGAACCTCGGCACCAAGCGCCACCACGACGCCTACGTCCGGGATCTCATCAGTCTCGACCTGATCGGCTGCTTCGCCATGACCGAAACCGGTCACGGCAGCGACGTGCAGAACCTCTTGACGACGGCCACCTACGACCTCGAGACCCAGGAATTCGTCGTCAATTCCCCTTCGCCTTCGGCCCGCAAGGACTACATCGGCGGCGCCGGCAAGCATGCGACGACGGCGGCGGTCTTCGCTCAGCTCGTCGCCAAGGGCGTCGCCCACGGCGTCCACTGCTTCGTCGTGCCCATCCGCGATGCCAAGGGCAATGACCTCCCCGGCGTCACCACATCCGACTGCGGCTACAAGGGCGGCCTCGCCGGGGTCGACAACGGTCGCATCGTGTTCGACAACGTACGCATTCCGCGCGAAAACCTGTTGAACCGCTATGGCAACGTCGCGGAAGACGGCACCTACAGCTCCCCGGTCGAAAACATCAACCGTCGGTTCTTCACGATGCTCGGCACCCTCGTTCGCGGTCGGGTCAGCGTCGGCGGTTCGGCCTCGGCCTCGGCCCAGGTCGCCCTCAGCATCGCCGGTCGTTATGCGCTCAAGCGCAAACAGTTCTCCCGGGGCGAGGACGACGAAGTTGTGATCATGGATTACCGAACACATCAGCGCCGGCTCTTGCCCCTCATCGCGCGGTCGTATGCCTACC
>JBDSQP010000195.1:0-9820 GCA_039929755.1 Aeromicrobium sp.
CCACATCGGCAGTCAGCAGCGACGTCGTCGCCAACCCGCATGCATATGGGAGCTGGGGCAATGCCGCCGCGAGCGCGAGGCCGGCGGCGAGGCCGATCGAGGTTTCGAGTGCGCTGGAGACAACGACAGGAATGCCGATTTCTTCCGCAATGCGGAGGCACGCCTGAACCCCACCGAGCGGCTGGACCTTGAGAACAGCGATGTCGGCCGCTTCGAGCTGGACGACTCTCATCGGATCCGCGGCGTGCCTGATCGACTCATCGGCCGCGATCGGTACGTCGACGCGACGACGTACCGAGGCGAGCTCTTCGACGGTGCGGCAGGGTTGTTCGACATACTCAAGTCCGCCGGCAGCCCGGTCGAGAACGGCGATCGAAGCGACAGCCTCATCCACAGACCAGAGGCCGTTGACGTCGATACGAATCTTGCCGCCGGCACCCAGTGCATCGCGCACGGCTTCAACCCTGGCGATGTCGTCGGCGAGGGTCTGGCCGGGGTCAGCAACCTTGATCTTGGCGGTGCGGCAACCGTTGCTGTCCCGGACAACCTTCGCCGCCGCTTCCGGCCCCACGGCCGGGATCGTGCAGTTGACCGGAATCGAGTCACGCAATGCGGACGGCCATTCGTGCTCGGCCGACGACAGCGCGGCAACCAACCAGGGAGCGGACTCGGTGTCGTCGTAGTCGAGGAATGGGCTGAACTCGGACCAGCCTGCGGGACCCTCGAAGACGAGGCCTTCACGAACGGTGATCCCGCGGAACCGCGTCGCCATCGGTATCGCAAAGACCTGCACCCCTTGACCTTAACGCGACCATTTGTTGCGCCCGTTATCGTGGCGGGTACGGACACATAGGGGACCACATGGCACAGATCGCGATCGTCGGCGGGCACGGCAAGATCGCCCTTCTCCTTGCCGAATTGCTGAGCTCGAAAGACCACGTTCCCCTGTCCCTTGTCCGCAATCCTGCCTATTGCGAAGAACTCGAAAGACTCGGCGCGACAGTTCGGATCCTCGACATCGAACGCGCATCGGTCGACGATTTCGCGGCTGCATTCGCCGGGAGCGATGCGATCGTGTTCGCGGCCGGCGGCGGCCCCGATGGCAATATCGAACGCAAGCAAACCGTCGACCTCGGGGGTTCGCTCAAATCGATCGAAGGCGCCAAACTTGCGGGCATCCGCCGATTCGTCCAGATCTCGGCAATCGGGGTGGACAATCCCGTGCCCGGCGACGCGAGTGATGTCTGGAAGGCGTACGTCGAGGCGAAGCGCGAGGCAGATGCGGCACTGCGGGGCAGTGATCTCGACTGGACGATCATCCGGCCGGGCGCTCTGACCGACGATGAGCCGACCGGCAAGGTCCTGCTGGCTGCGGAGACCGCCCGCGCGTCCATCCCCCGAGCCGACGTCGCGACGATCATCGCTGCTGTTCTGGACGACCACCGCACGGTCAACAAACAGTGGGAAGCGGTGTCCGGAGACATGGCCATCGATCAGGCGATCAACGCGGCCCTCTAGCCCGCTCCTGCAGTTGCAGGCGATCGACTTTGCCCCCCGGCAGCAGCGGCATCGCGTCGAGTATGAGCAGTTGTCGCGGCCCCCACGTCCTCGGCAAACCGGCGGCTTCGACCGCATCGCGCACTATGTGGAGTGCGATGTCACCCACGAGACAGCCGACAACCCTCTGACCCCATTCGGGATCCTCGACTGCAACCGCGTAGGCATCTGCCACCCCCTCGATATCACGCAGGACCACTGTCACGGCGGGCAAGGACACATTCACGCCGCCACTGATGACGACGTCGTCGGCACGGCCAAGAACGCGCAATGATCCGTCGGGATTGAGTTCGCCGAGGTCTGCGGTGGCAAACCAACCGTCCTTGAGGACTTTGTCGGTCTCGCCGGCGACGCCGTAGCCGTCGAGCCCGTAGCTGTCGAGCCCGTATCCGTCGAACAGTATCGGCCCGGCGAGGTGAATCTGACGATCGTCACCAATCCTGATTCGGACGCCATCGAGTGGCCGACCGTCATAGACACAACCACCGCAGGTCTCGCTCATTCCGTAGGTTCGCACAACGTTGACGCCGGCATCGCGAGCACGACTGAGGAGAATCGGGCTGACCGCGGCGCCGCCGATCAACAACGTGTCGAGGCAGGCAAGAACCGAGAGATCACCTGAAGCGTCGAGTCGGTGGAGTTGGGTGGGCACGAGGGAGGCGTATTGACGGGGGCCGGTCATGGCCCCAATCGCGTCCGCCAGGGTTTCGTGTTCGCTGGCGAGTACGGGCGTTTCCTCGGCAAGGATCGACCGGACCAGGACCTGCAGTCCCGCGACACCGGTGGGCGGCAGCGCCAACAGCCATTGGCCGGGACCACCGAGCCGGTTGTGAGTTGCCGTGGCCGAGGCGAGGACGGCCCGGTGCGACAGCACGACATCCTTGGGCTGACCACTCGAACCGGACGTACGAATGACGATGGGCTCCCCGCCTTTGGAGACCCACGGACGGAGGAGCTCGAGCAATTCCGAAACCTCGCCGGCGACGGGGCGCAACGTTGCCGACACCTATTTGCCCTCGGGCTCGGCAGGCAGACCGAGAGGCTTCTTGAGATAGACCCACGGGAACCACATGGAGCCGATGCGGTCCCAGCCCTCAGCTTCGAGGTTCCTCGCCTTCCGGCTGCCGACGAATGCGCGACAGTGCTGCCACTGGAAGTCGGATTTTTCGAGATCGTGGAACAGCGGCCCATACCCAACCGAGTGCCAACCGTGAAGGCCGCGCTCATTGAGGATTTCGATCTCATTGTTCGTGGTGAGACCTACGAGTCGCTGACGTTCATGTGCCGACTCGGCGAGGTCGGCCGTGCTACCGAAGCGCTGTTGGGCGGCCTGCCGGGACATACCGAGTGCGGTGCCGACCGCTTCCCAACTCCATCCCGCCGAGCGGGCCGAAGCGACGGCCGAACTGAGCAGGTTGCCGGTCGCCGAATAGGCCTCCGCGGTGATGACAACGAGATCGAGGGTTGCTTGCGGGTCGGTGTCGATCCGCTTCTCTATCGTTGGATCGACCTTGGCGATTGCTGCAGCGAGTATGTGTGCGAAATCAGCCATCGCACTCCCTCCCATTGCCGTTGTCCTCAGATGTCAATCATCGGTTGACGCCCGGGCTTTGTCAACTTTTCCTTGACATGAGCATCGACTGGCAGACTTACCTGTCGTGACTTCCCTGGAACGCCCCACCCTCGCCCATTGGATCGAAGGTGCGCGACCTCGCACGTTGCCCGCCGCAATTGCCCCGGTGCTTGCCGGAACTGGCGCGGCAGCGTATGCCGATTCGTTCGTCTGGTGGAAGGCTCTCCTCGCTCTTGGCGTGTCGCTCGCCCTGCAGATCGGTGTGAACTACGCCAATGACTATTCCGACGGCATCAAGGGCACCGACGATGCGCGCGTCGGTCCTCTACGCCTTGTTGGCTCGGGGCTCGCCTCGCCCTCAGCGGTCAAGCGGGCCGCATTCGCGTTTCTCGGCCTCGGCGCGGTCCTTGGACTTGCTCTCGCCGCCACGACGACCTGGTGGATCCTTCTCGTCGGCCTGGCCGCGATCGGCGCAGCCTGGACCTACACGGGCGGTCCCAGCCCCTACGGTTACCGGGCCCTCGGCGAGGTCAGCGTCTTCGTTTTCTTCGGCCTTGTCGCCGTTCTCGGCACGACATACGTGCAGACCGAGAAACTGACCTGGCTGAGCCTCGCGGCCGGGCTGGGCATCGGTTCTCTCGCCTGCTCGATCCTCGTTGCCAACAACTTGCGCGACATACCCACCGATATCGAGTCCGGCAAACGCACGCTCGCCGTCGTGCTGGGCGACAAGGGATCGCGCACCTTCTTCCTCGTCCTGCTGCTCATCGCGCTCAGCTCGCTTGCCTGGGCGGCAACGTTCACCGCATGGGCTCTACTCGGCCTCATTTCGCTGCCGCTTGCTGCCCGCGCCTATGCCACGGTCGCTGGCGGAGCAAAGGGCATGGCGCTGATCCCGGTTCTGCGCGACGCGGGCCTGACCGAGTTGCTCTACGCGGTCGGGCTCACCGTCGGCCTGGTCATAGCCCGGTGAATGCGCCGGTCTTCGCGAACTCTTCAAGCACAGCCGCGTATGGCGCGATGTCGAGATCGTGCTCAGCGAGCCAGTCGTCGTTGTAATAGGTACCGAGGTAGCGCTCACCGCCATCACACAGCAAAGTCACTACGCTTCCGGTTTCGCCGGCGGTCCGCATGCGTTCGATGATCTCCAGCGACGCCCAGATATTGGTGCCGGTCGAGCCACCGACGTTGCGGCCGAGAATATTCGAGACCCACCGCATCGCCGCGATCGAGGCCGCGTCGGGGACATGCAACATCTCGTCGATGACGCCGCCGACGAACGACGGCTCGACGCGCATGCGACCGATGCCTTCGATACGGGATGGGACGCAGGTCGTGACATCGGAACGGTCGGTTTCCCAGCCTTCATAGAACGCTGAGTTCTCCGGATCGGCAACGGCCACGCGGGTTGGGAACCGTCGATATCGGACGAATCGGCCGATCGTCGCCGACGTGCCACCTGTGCCGGCGCTGATGACGACCCACGACGGGATCGGATGCAGTTCGGCCTTCATCTGGTCGAAGATCGACTCGGCAATGTTGTTGTTTCCGCGCCAGTCGGTCGCCCTCTCGGCGTACGTGAACTGGTCCATGTAGTGCCCGTTGCACTCCGACTCAAGCCGCCGTGCCTCGTCATAGACTTGGCCGGCATCGGCAACCAGGTGGCTCTTGCCTCCGTAGAACTCGATGAGCGCGATCTTCTCGGCGCTCGTCGAAGCCGGCATGACGGCGAGGAACGGCAAGCCGATCAGGCGGGCGAAATAGGCCTCACTGACCGCGGTCGAGCCGCTCGAGGCTTCGATGATGGTGGTGTTCGGGCCGACCCAGCCGTTGCACAGGGCATACAGGAAGAGCGAGCGGGCGAGGCGATGCTTGAGGCTGCCTGTCGGATGGACCGATTCGTCCTTGAGGTAGAGCTCGATGCCATGCACGGGGATAGGGAGCGCGTGCAAGTGGGTGTCGGCGCTCCTGTTGGCATCGGCGTCGACGCGGCGTATGGCCTCGTCGATCCAGGCTCGGTCTTCAGTCGACGTCTTCGGCACTGCGGGACTCCTCGATCCGCTGACTCATGCGCGAGGCGCGCTCGTGCACGTTGCTGGCGAGATTGTCACGCAGGCGGCCCAGCAGAATGATCGAAGCGATGGCGGAGACGACTAGAGCGATCAGCATCACCCAAAGATTCGTGATCGAGGAGAAGTCCAGCCAGAACGAGGAGACACCCCATACGAGGGCGTATGCGGCGACAAAAAGCCCCAACCGGGCAAGCGTGTAGGTCAGGAAAGGCTTCATGACCGCAGCCTACTTCGTCGACGATTGCGCTGGCCTGTGGTGGCTGCAGGTAACGTAGTCGCATGGGTAAAGCGTTGATCATCGTCGTTGGGATGGTGCTTTTCGTCTATGCACTTTTCGACCTGATCGCGACACCATCACGCGACGTTCGGATCCTTCCCAAGCCCCTTTGGTTCCTGGCGATCCTTGTGGTTCCGATCGGCCCGCTGCTCTGGGTTTTCGTCGGATCAAAGCCCGCTCCGAGGCCGCCCCAGAACCCGCCGAACGTGTGGCGCCGGCCCGACCCCAAGGGTCCGGACGATGACCCCGACTACCTCCGCGGGCTCTAGCGCTAGTCGGATTCCCAGCGGAAGAGTTTCGCCGAAATCGTGGCGAGAACTACCGCAAACCCGAGCAGGATGACGATCGGGACAACCGCGGCCGAGGGGCCTTCGCCCCGCACCATCGTGTCGAGCATGCCTTCGTTGAGGTGTTTGAGTGGCAGAAGGTTCCCGACCGTCCGGAGCCACGTTGGCGCCCCATCGAGCGGGAAGAACGAGCCGGACAGGAAAGCCATCGGCAACACGATGAAGTTGGCCATACCGATAGCGCCCTCTTCGGTTTTGGCAATCGAACCGGCGAGCAACCCGATAGACATGAAGGCCAAGGTGCCGACAAACAGTAGCGGGATAATCATCGGCCAAGACCCAGTGAGCTTGAGGCCGAAGAGCACCATGCCGACGCCGATGAAGATTGTTGTCTGCATCGCCGCGATCGTCAGGCTGACAAGCACACGCGCGAGGACGATCGATGCCGGCGACACCGGGGCGAGACGCAGGCGGCGCAGCAGACCGTTCTTGCGCCAGGCGACGAGGTTGGTGGCCGCGCCGAAGGTCGCACCCATGGCGATCGCCCAGCCCAGGAGTCCCGGGGTGACGTACTGGATCGTCGACAAAGAGTCGTCCTCAACCTGTTTGGTGTCGAGGCTGAACGTCGGCGGCCTGCCGCTCTCGGCGATATTGGCTGACTGCACGATGGCCTGGAATGTCCCTTGCACGACTGCTGACTTGACCTGATCGGCGCGGGAGTAGTGGACGATGACGACCTTGCCCTTTTGCTCGATCATGGCGTCGGCGTCGCCCTTGCGTACCTTGTGCAACGCCGCCCTGACGTCGCCGGACTTAGTGATAGTGAGGCTGTCCTTGAGGACGGCCCGCGCCTCGGGCGGCGCGTTGTCGAGGATCGAGACGGACCCGACCTGCACGATCTCGGACTTCGAGGCACCCTGATCGGTCAGGATGCCGCCGAACAGCACGAGGAACATCAGTGGGAACAAAACAGAGAAGAAGAACGCCATCTTGTCGCGGAAGAATCCCTTGGCCATTGCCAGCGACAGGCTCCTCAGCGCCTTCATGCGCGGTACTCCCGTCCGGTGAGTTCGAGGAAGACGTCTTCGAGCGAGGCTCCCTTTACCGACAGCCCGGCCAGGGCATTGCGATCGGCCAACTCAGTGAGGACACGGGACGGCTCACGCGTGGTGATCATGAGTGCTGAGTCGTCGTCGCTCACGTCGCCGACGCCAGCAATCGATCTCGCCGTTTCGGCGTCAATGGTGCCCGGCGCGACACTGATGCGAACGGGAGCATCCAGATCGCGTATGAGGGCCGCCGGAGTGTCGAGTTCGAGGATCTTGCCGGCATCCATGATGGCGACTCGGTCGCACAGCGCCTCGGCTTCATCCATGTGATGCGTCGTGAGGATGACTGTTCGGCCGGACTCGTTGAGACCGCGCAGCAGGTCCCAGAGGTTGCGACGCGCCTGAGGGTCGAGCGAGGCGGTCGGCTCGTCGAGGAACACGATGTCGGGATCATGAATCAGCGCGCACGCAAGAGACAGCCGCTGCTTCTGACCTCCCGACAGGTCCTCCGTCCGGACGTCTGCCTTGTCAACCAGGCCGACGTGCTCGAGCATCGCTTCGGTGCGACCATCTTCGACGCCATACAACGCACCGAAGATGTCGAGCTGTTCACGTGTGTTGAGTCGCTCGAAAAATGAAGACAACTGGAGTTGGACTCCCATACGCCTCAACAGTTTCGGGTCCCGTTTCCATGCTTCTTGACCATCGATCGTCACGATGCCGGACTGTGGCTTGCGCAGCCCTTCGACCATTTCGAGGATCGTGGTCTTGCCTGCTCCGTTGGGTCCGAGGAGCCCGAAGAACTCCCCTGTATATACCTCGAACGAAACGTCGTCGACGGCCCTCAGGTCGCCGTATGTCATTGTCAGGCCTTCGGCCTTGATCGCTGCCCCCATATTGATCGACCCTACCCCCTGAATTCAGTCAGTTCAGGGCTCGAAAGTCGGCGGGCAGACCCCCGCCGGATTCGATTTCCGCGGCAAGGTCCTGCAACGCCATCAGGGCAACCGATTGGCTGAATGGTCCGTATGAGACGCGAGCGACGCCGGCCTCCTGCATGCGGGCAAGCGGCACCGAACCGGGCGCGCCAATGAGGGTGAGCTTTTGAGGTCCCCAGGCGTCGACGAACGCCTCGATGTCACTCTCGCTGACCCTGCCGGGCACGAACACGACAGGAGCACCCGCGTCGAGGTAGGCCTTGCCGCGCGCAATCGCATCGGCAAGAACCTCATCGTGCGGACGGTCGCCGGCTTTGAGGACGGCATCGGTGCGGGCGTTGAGCACGAAGTCAATGCCTTCTGCCTGACCAGCCTTGAGAGCGGACTCGACAACGGTGGCGGCCTCGGCGATGGGCTTCATCTGGTCTTCGATATTGCCACCAACGATGCCCGCGCCGATGGCCTTGCGGACTGTTTCACCCGCATTGCCATAGCCGGCTTCGAGGTCAGCGCTCACGGGCAGCTTGGTCGCTTTGGCGATGCGGCCGACCACCTCAATCATGAGATCGACAGGGATGTTTTCGCCGTCCTTGTAACCATGTGCCACGGCGATCGAATGGCTCGCCGTGGCGAGCGCCCTGGTGCCGTCAACGGCGGCGACGGTCGTTGCCGTGATGACGTCCCAGACATTCACGACGGTGAGCAGCTCTGGGTCCATATGGAGGCGAAGGAGTTCGGTTGCCTTGCTCTGAAGATCGGTCATACGGCAAACCTACGTGGGGCCGGCGACAGTGCTACTTGGCGTAGGAATGAAGTCCGGGAACGAACAGATTGACGCCGACGAAGTTGAACACGAAAGTGGTGAAGCCGACGAGGGCGATGATCGCGGCAGCCCGACCCTTCCAGCCGGCAGTCACACGAGCGTGCAGATAGCCGGCATAGACGACCCAGGTCACGAAGGCCCAGACTTCCTTGGGGTCCCAGCCCCAGTACTTGCCCCAGGCATACTGAGCCCAGATCGGACCCGCGATGAGTGCCGCGAACGTCCAGATGGGAAACGCGAAGGCGTGCACACGAAACGAGATCTGATCCATTGCCGAGGAGGACGGGAGTCGCCACAAATAGCCGACCTGTTCGTCCTTGGGCGTCAGGCGCTCTGCGCGTTCCTTGACCAGATACAGAGCGGAAGTGGCTGCACCGACGAGGAAGGCGCTGCCCGCGACCATCGCACCGACGACGTGGATGTAGAGCCAGTAGGAGTGAAGCGCTGGAACCAGCGGGCCGGCGGGGACATAGACCAGCATCGAAAGTCCGAGGACGATCGTGCCAAAGCCGATGACGATCGGGCCGAGCCAACTGATGTCCCACATCCGAACAAGGATGAGGTAGGCGACGAGAGCCACAAGAATTGCCATGCAGGCGAACTCGTACATGTTGCCCCAAGGCACACGCTCCGCGGCGATCCCTCGGGCGATGACCGCGGCCAGCAGAATGATCGTCGCGAGGCCGGCAAGTGACGTGCCGATTCCACCCGCGATCTGACTGCGTTCGGGGGCCTCCTCCGCGACTGCGGTGCCAGAGCCGACGAGTTGCTTGCTCGGCGTGACCTGGCGCGCAAAACCCCATTCGGCGAGGTATGCCAACCACGAGAGTGCCAAAACGACGGTCGCCGCCGCGACGGCGTAGTTGGAGAAGTTGGCGTAGTCGGCGAGGCTCATGCATCGTCCTTAGGCTCAGCGAGCGCAGCCTTGAAGCGCCCGACGAATTCGTCGAGGGTGACTGGGAGGTCTCCGCGGGAAACCCGGTCCAGCACAGCGATCTCCACCACGGTACTTGAGCCTTCGCGGCGTACGCGAATCCAGGTACGACGGGGTTTGATCGTCAGCGACATCATCAGGCCGAGGATGCCGATCGAAATGCCATAGAGGGGTATGCGGAGCAACGGCGAGGAACTGAACTGGAATTTCACAAACTGCCTCAGGCCGACGAACTGCAGGGTGGCGCCGTCAGGGAGGTCGGCAATCTCGCCGGGTGAAAGGCTGATCCGAAGAGGGGTGCCGTCCTTGT
>JBDSQP010000196.1:0-1653 GCA_039929755.1 Aeromicrobium sp.
CCTGAACCGACGAAGACACCCTCGGCACCGAGCTGCATCATCATCGCTGCATCTGACGGTGTGGCGATGCCGCCGGCGGTGAACAAGACGACGGGGAGCTTGCCGGCAAGGGCAACCTCCTTGACGAGTTCGTAGGGTGCCTGAAGGTCCTTGGCGGCGACATACAGCTCGTCTTCGGAGAGGGTTTGAAGGCGGCGCAGCTGAGCACGGATCTGACGCATGTGGGTTGTGGCGTTCGAGACGTCACCGGTGCCGGCCTCGCCCTTGGAACGGATCATGGCCGCGCCTTCGGTGATACGACGAAGCGCCTCACCGAGGTTGGTCGCACCACAGACGAACGGAACCGTGAAGTTCCACTTGTCGATGTGGTTGGTGTAGTCGGCGGGCGTGAGGACTTCGGATTCGTCGATGTAGTCGACGCCGAGCGACTGGAGCACCTGGGCTTCGACAAAGTGTCCGATGCGGGCCTTGGCCATGACCGGGATCGAGACAGCCTCGATGATGCCGTCGATGAGGTCGGGGTCGCTCATACGGGCGACGCCACCCTGTGAACGTATGTCGGCGGGAACTCGTTCGAGCGCCATCACGGCAACCGCGCCGGCATCTTCGGCGATCTTGGCCTGCTCGGCGTTGACGACATCCATAATGACGCCACCCTTGAGCATTTCTGCCATGCCGCGCTTGACGCGTGCAGTGCCGATGGCGGTTTCTTCGTAGCTCACTCTGACATCCCTCGTGCGATTGCGATTGTGGTGTCGCTCAGCAGTTTCCCATAATGGAAGTCCCTGATCGACGCCCTCAAGTCTACTCGTCGGGTCGGTCGTGAACCACGGCGGACGTCAGGTCGACACACGCACCCCGCGGCGCTTTGCCGATGACTTTTGGGTGGCAACCTGAACCATCTCGGAAGTGTCGGTGAGCTTCTGCCTCACCTTGCCTGCTTCGCTCCCCCGACGGCGCTCCAACTCGTCGATCGCCCGCCAGCCGCGAAGGTTGATTGTCTCAGGTCGGCGCTTGGCGACAAGGCCAGAGAGCGACGTACGGGTACGGCCAGGTGCTGGCAACAGACCGGCGTTGAAATCGGTCAACAGCGAGCTGACTGTTTCCTGGGCGCAGGTCTTGTTGGTGCCGATGTAGCCGGTCGGGCCGCGCTTGATCCAGCCGGCGGCATAAGTTCCGGACGCTTCGACGACCCTCCCCAATTCGTTGGGAATGACGCCGAGGCCCTCGTCGAATGGCACATCGGGCAGCGCGATCCCGCGGTAGCCGATCGAGCGGAGGAACAGTCCCGCCTCGATCGTCTCGACCGCGGATGTCTGCATGGCCCGAACGGTGCCGTCACCATCGACCTTGAGCTCGTTTCGGCTGGCGCGGACCCCTGTGCCGGTGAACTCTGTCGGAGACATGAGGTAGCGGAAGACGATTCGCCTGCGATTGCCCGGGCGGCGGCCCTGCCAGGCAAGGTCTTCCATCGCCGCGATCTTGCGTTCGAGGCCAGGGTCGATGCCCCCACTTTCGCGAAGAACGGCGGTTGCGGGGTCGAGCACAAGTTCCTTGCGATCGACGACGAAGTCGACGTCGTCGTGTCCGAGCAACCCAATCAGCTCCGGCAGCGTGAAGGCAGCCTGCGCCACTCCTCTCCTGGCCAGCAGG
>JBDSQP010000197.1:0-3292 GCA_039929755.1 Aeromicrobium sp.
CCGGCATATTTTCATCCACTCCGACAGCCTATAGAGAAAGGGGCGTCATTCCTGCAGGAATGACGCCCCTTTCTCTATAGGCTGTCGGAGTGGATGAAAATATGCCGGACGACGTTGATCACCAGCTGACGAGGCTCGTCCGTCGTTCGCGCGTGCGAGGCCTACGCCTTGCAGCCGAGATCGATCCGAAACTCGACTACAGCGGCTATCTGTTGGTCCATGCGATCAGCGAGTCGGATCAAGGCGTACGCGGCACGGACCTCGCCGAAACCTTCGGCGTCCACAAATCCACCATCAGCCGTGCGATTGCCAATCTCGAGAAGCTCGGCCTGACCGAGCGAGTGCCCGATCCGCTTGATGGACGTGCGCAATTGTTGAAACTGACCGCCGACGCTGAAGCAAAGATCGAGTCGATAAGGCAACGTGGTCACAGTTGGCTGGCCGACATCCTTGCCGACTGGTCGGTCGAAGAACGCAATGCCTTTGCGGCCAGTCTCGCTCACCTCAACGATGCAGCGGAACGAAACCCGGTTCTGTAGTCCAGATCCTTTTGGCGATGCGCTCCATGTCTGTGACAGGGTGACCGCGTGCTGATTTTCCATGTTGCGAGAGACGCCGATTGGGCGGCTGCCAAAGCCTCCGGCGATTACACGACCTCCACGATCGGCGTGTCGTTCGAGCAGGAGGGATTCATCCACCTTTCGCGGGACACGCAGGCCGGCGCGGTGCTGAGGAGGTACTACACCGATGTCACCGAGCCACTCATTTTGCTCACCGTTGACACCAACAAGTTGACGTCGCCATGGCAGTTCGACGACGTTCCGGGCGCCCCGCAGAGCTTCCCGCACATCTACGGGCCGCTCAACCTGAGCGCAGTTGTCGACGCAACGGCGCTGGTCAAGGACAAATCGGGATCCTGGGTGCTACCTACGATTCCAGCATCGATTTGATCGACGCACGCTCGTCCATTGCCTTGTAGGCATCGGCGACTTTGTCGAGGGGAAGCATCAGGTCGAACACCCGGCCGGACTTGAGGGTGCCGTCGAGGACCTCGGGAAGCAATTCGTCGAGGTAGGCCCGTACCGGTGCGATGCCGCCGGCGATCCCCAGGTTTCGTCCAAACATGGAAGGAATGTTGAGCTCCACATCGTGCGGGACGCCGACGTAGCCGATGCGGCCTCCGGGACGTGCGCATTGCACCGCCTGGTTCATGCTGTCCTTGGTGCCGACGCATTCGAGGACGAAGTCCGCGCCGATTCCGTCGAGTAACTCGCGCACAGCCTTCGCGCCTTCTTTGCCTCGTTCGGCAATGATTTCGTCGGCTCCGAATTCGCGGGCGACGTCTTGGCGATCCGCATGGCGTGACATGGCCACGACTTTTGCGGCGCCGAGGCGCTTCGCGGCCAGGACGGCGCTGAGGCCGACGGCTCCGTCGCCGACGACCGCGACTGTGCTGTCCGGCTTTACGCCAGCGGAGACAGCCGCGTGGTGGCCGGTCGGGAAGACATCGGAAAGGGTCAAAAGGTGGGGGACAAGCGACTGGTCCGGCTGTGACGGGGTCGCCACAAGGGTGCCATCGGCGAGCGGCACTCGTACGAACTCGCCCTGACCCCCATCGGCCAGGTTGCCGTCGCGATCGTTGTTGCCCCAGAAGCCTCCGACGACACACGACGTGTGGACGCCGCGAATGCACAATGGGCAGGTGTTGTCCGAGAAGGTAAAGGGCGCGATGACGAAATCGCCCGGCTTGAGAGTGGCAACAGCCGAGCCGACCTGCTCCACGATGCCGACAAACTCGTGTCCGATCCGGGTGGCATGGTGCACTTCATTGATGCCTCGATAGGGCCACAGGTCTGAGCCGCAGACGCACGAGGCGACGACCCTGACCACCGCATCCGTGTCATTGATCAGTTGCGGGGTGGCGACATCGTCGAGGCGTATGTCACGGGGAGCATGGAGAACGGTTGCGCGCATACAGGCATTCATATCAGCCATGTGTGTATGGAAGGATTGATGCATGAGTGAAAAGCCAGAAATCGATTTCCAGGGTGGCGACGCCCCCACCGAACTCCAGATCCAGGACATCACGATCGGCGATGGCGACGAAGCCCTGCGCGGCGGTGTCGTCGACGTGCATTACCTCGGTGTCGAGTTCGACACCGGTGAAGAATTTGACTCATCGTGGAACCGTGGCCAGTCCGCGAACTTCCCTCTCAATCAGCTGATCAAGGGTTGGCAGGAAGGCATTCCCGGAATGAAGGTGAACGACCGTCGCCAGCTCATCTGCCCCCCAGAACTTGCCTACGGCGGAGCCGGTGGAGGTCACCGACTCTCGGGCAAGACCCTGATCTTCGTGATCGACCTGCTCGGCGTCAGCTGAATTCACCTCTACCAGCGGCCAAGGCGTCGATCAGCGCCGTGACGCGCTTGATGCTCACCGGAAACGCTGTCTTCAGGTTCTGGGCGAACATGCTCAGCCGGAGTTCCTCCAAGGACCAGCGAGCGTGCTGGACCCCGGGATCGAGTTTGGCCAACATGCTCAACTCGGCGGTCCGATCGTGGAAGCGAGCCTCGAGGTCCTGCACTGCATAGACGTCGGCAGTGGTCGCCATGGTCATTCTTCGCCGGGCGGCTTCGAGGTAAAGAGGTATGCGTCGCATACCTCCCACCCCCGCATCCCGAATGAATCCCGGATAAATCAGCCACGACAACTGCACACGAACGTCCTCGCCGGCTTCCGAACCGTCGAGCGAGATCTCGCCCAGTGCCTGGAGAGTCTTGACCGCAGCATGGACCGTCGATTCCGCGAGGTCGTAAGCCTCGGGACGTGCCTTTTCGCGCAAGCTGGTGAATGAGGCTTCGTCCCAAACCGGACCGCCACACCGCGTGACCAGCTCATCAAGTGCGGCCAGATAACAGTCGTCGATCAGGGCGGCACCATCTGTATAGGGCCCGGTCGAGAGTGTCAGCTTGGCCTTGAGGTCGAGATTCTTGGCGATGTTGACGACCGGCGATGGGCTGGTGAGGGCCAGTAGCCGGGACTGACCGCGGATCATCGCGACCTTTTGCTCGGTCTTGCTGTCCAGCACCCGCAGCGCCACAGCATTGCCGTATTCGACGAGCGCGGGGTATCCCGTGGCCTGGCCGACGGCGATGGCTCGCGAGAGAGTGCCGACGTCCCATGATGTGATCCCGGTTCGTTCTTGCTTGGCGGCCACTCGACGCAGGTCCTTGCGGATGTGGGGAGTCAGTTGCTCGCGGAGGGCGTCCAGGTCCTTGCCTGACGCCAACT
>JBDSQP010000198.1:0-5342 GCA_039929755.1 Aeromicrobium sp.
GCCTTGGTGTAGTTCGCGCAGGTGTAGCAGTCGCACTCGGGATCAATCGGAGTGAAGTCGCGACGTGATGCCGCCACGTTGATGTTGTAGCGGCCGGTCATCGCATAGACCCGGCTCGATCTGGCCACCCTCGATGGGCTGACGCAGTCAAACGTGTCGGCCCCGTTTTCGACAGCGGTGAACAGGTCGTCGGGTTCGCCGATCCCGAGCAGGTGTCGTGGCCGGTCTGCGGGCAATTCCTCGTTGACCCACCGCACGATTGTGCCGAGGTTCTCCTTCTCAATCGCTCCACCGATGCCGTAGCCGTCGAATTCCAGTGCGACGAGATCCCTCGCAGCCTTGCGCCGTAGATCCTCGTACTGCGCGCCCTGAACGACGCCGAACAGCGCTTGGTACGGCTTGTCGGGGCGTTCTTCAGCGAGTCGTCGGTGCTCGATGACACAGCGTTCGGCCCATGCTTGCGTACGAGCGAGTGACTCGTCCTGGTAGCCGCGCGAATTCATCAGGGTCGTGAGTTCGTCGAAGGCGAAGATAATGTCGGCGCCAAGCTGGTGCTGGATCTGCATCGAAATCTCGGGTGTGAAGCGGTGCGTGGACCCGTCGATATGAGATTTGAAGGTCACTCCGTCATCGTCGACATGGGCCAGTCGTTCCTTGCCGGGCGCAATGACGTCATCGGCCTCGACACCCTTGGCATCCATGGCCAAGGTTTTCTTGAAGCCAGCGCCGAGGCTGAGGACCTGGAAACCGCCGGAGTCGGTGAAGGTCGGCCCTTGCCAGTTCATGAAAGTGCCGAGGCCTCCCGCGGCCTCGACGATGTCGGCGCCCGGCTGGAGATACAGGTGGTAGGCGTTTGCCAACAGGGCCTGAGCACCAAGTTCCTTCATGGCCTCGGGCAGCACCGATTTGACTGTCGCGCGGGTGCCCACGGGGATGAACGCCGGGGTGTGGATGTCACCGTGCGGGGTCGAAAGCGTTCCGGTACGGCCAAGTGCGCCGTCTAACTGATCGTGGACCGTGAACACCGTTCCATCCAATCACTGCTGTCACTGGAACGGACTCCGGCCCACAACGTCGTCGACGCCCAGCCACCAGGCGCCCAATGCGAGGGCGGCAAGGTTGAACAGCAGAAAAACGCCGACCCAGATGACCGCGGGCAAATGAGTCAGTCGCGCCAATACATCCGCGTCCGTCGTTCGGGAGCGTTGCCGGCGCCGATGGGACCAGAGCTCGAGCGCCGTTCGTGGTGCGGCGACGAGCAGGAACCACGCGACGAGCATTGCTGCACTGTGCTGGACCCGCTCGGGTGCCCACCAAACGATCGCGGCCACTGCTATGCCGGCCACGGCCACAATCAGAAGCCCGAACCAGTTGCGGATGAAGACCAGCATCACCGCGAGAGCACCCAATGCCAGCCACAAAGCCCACATTGTCCGGTCGACTCGGACCAAACCGGCGATGATCAGGCCGAAGACGGCCGGGGCGAGATAGCCCGCGGCCGCCGTCGCGATCATGCCGGGACCGGTGGGCCGCCCGCTCGAGACGGTCAAGCCGGACGTGTCCGAGTGCAGGGTGATGCTGTTGAGTCGTCTGCCTGTCACCACCGCGATGAGCGCATGGCCCGACTCGTGGACCAGCGTTACGAGGTGTCGGGTATGAGTCCAGAGGGGTTCATACGCGACCAGGACGAGGGCCGCCGCAGCGATAGACCACTCGATGATCAGAACGCCGTGCCGATAGGGGAGGACCCGTCGACGAGTTCCACTCTCGTGGCGTCGCGGGCATCATTGCCCATCGCAGCGGCCATCCGGTGATAGGTCGCCCCTTCGGTATGACGGCTCTGCCGGTCAAGCGACAGGCCCAACGCAGTATGCGCCCAGGCGCTGGTCGGCTCGAGTTCGATGAGCCGGCGGAACGCCGCCTCTGCCGGTCCCAGTTGAGCGGCGGCAAAGCACGAGCGGCCGATGAGCTCCCAGCTGGCGGAGTTGTAGGGCTCGGCGTCTACGACCTTCTGGAGGACTCGTACGGCGTCGCGCGGGTATCGGGATTCGAGCAGGTCCTCGCCCGTCCGGAATGCCTCGAAAACTGACATCTCGTCGATTCGCTCGTCAGAGATGTTGGGTGTCATGTAGATGGTCATGGTTGCCTCCTCGCAATACTTGGGCCGCTTTCATAAGCGGTACGGACTCCTCAACGGTACGGACCGTTGTTTCATTCCTACGGTGTCGCGGTTGGCGTCGCCGGGTCAGTGGGGACCGATGGCTGAGTCGGGGTGGTTGTGACCGTCGGGCTCGTCACCGTCGGCGTAGCCGCCGAGTCGGTGGGCGTTGTGGTGGAGGCTGAAGGCGTGGTCGTGGCCGCAGTTGGCGTGTGGGTCGCGGGCGTATCTTTTGCGCCGCGACCGAAGGTGTCACCGATTGTCGTCCCGCCGCCGGAGTCTCCCAGCGGATGACTGGTGATCAGTTCATAGGCAGTAATAGCTCCCATGGCGATAGCGAGCACGATGACCGAGGTGGCCAGGATCGTCTTCCAGTGCAGTCCTGGCTTGACCTCGTCCCGGTCTTCGACGAAGCGGGCACCGATGACATGACCGTCAACATCCTCGGCTTCGTTGAAGGCATCGGAAATTTCGCCCTCGTCGACGTGGCGTTCGATGACGGTCCCTCGATCCGTCTGGATCAGCAAGGTGCGCCCGTGGTCGAGGGTCTTGTTGTAGAACGCGGAACTCAAAGTTACGACAAAACTGCCAAGGGCCGCACCGACAAGAGTGCCGGCGACGCCGAGTTTCGACGCGATCCACGCCGCTGTGACAGCGGCGAGGGCACTTGCAACGACCTGAAACCACGACAGATCACTGAGGAGTCCACGACGTTTGGGCATGCGCCAACTCTAGGGCTGGCGCAAGGATGTCCCATGCATACTATGGATTTCGTTGCAATCATGTTAATTCACAACGAAATCGGTTGTATGTATGCCGATTCTTTGCGAAGATGCGTAGTGATAACGGTCACATGTAAGAGTGAACGTCCTAGGCAGGAGCTGATAGTTGGCCAGCGAACTCAGTCGTCGAGCCGTACTCAAGGGTGCGGGTGCCGCTGTCTTTCTCGCAGGCAGTGCCGGGGCTTTGACTCTCTTCGATACACCCAGTCAGACGCAGAATCCGGCTGACTGCTTCGCCAGCGACGTCTCTGAGTCCGAAAAGCGGTTGATCTTCTCCAACTGGCCCCTCTACATCGACGAGGACGACGGAAAGTACGTTTCGACGAAGACCCAGTTCGAGAAGGACACCGGCATTCGGGTCTCCTACACCGCTGACGTCAATGACAACACCGACTTCTTCGCGAAGGTCAAGAACCAACTGGGATCGTGCTCCTCCTCAAAGCGTGACATGTTCGCGCTTACTGACTGGATGGCCGCACGGATGATTCAGGTCGGTTGGATCCAGAAACTTGACGCGTCGAAAGTGCCCAACCTGCACAACAACATCATTGACTCGCTCAAGTCGCCGAACTGGGACCCCAAACGCGAATTCTCGGCACCGTGGCAGAGCGGCCTCACCGGCATCGCCTACAACAAGGCCAAGATCGGCAAGGAAGTTAAGTCCTTCGAGGAGCTCCTGACCCGCAAGGACCTCAACGGACGAATCTCGCTGCTGCACGAAATGCGCGACACGATGGGATTTCTGCTGCTGATCGAGGGCG
The DNA here is from genome assembly GCA_039929755.1 of Aeromicrobium sp. GTDB lineage: Bacteria > Actinomycetota > Actinomycetes > Propionibacteriales > Nocardioidaceae > JACMOZ01. The sequence continues at coordinate 3,702 of JBDSQP010000198.1, forward strand.
CCGATCCGGCGAACTTCACCGATGCCGAGTGGCAGAGGGCCATGGAGCGTCTGCGCAAGGCCGACGGAGACAATCAGATTCGTGCGTTCACGGGCAATGACTATGTCCAGGACCTCTCGGCCGGAAACGTCCTCGCGTGCGAGGCCTGGTCAGGCGATATAGCCAACGCCGGCGACGACAACCTCGTATGGATCCCGCCGGAAGAGGGGATCCTGATCTGGGCGGACAACATGATGGTGCCCAACCTAGCGACGCACAAGGGCAACGCCGAGAAGTGGATCAACTACTACTACGAGCCCGAAGTCGCGGCCAAGCTCGCGGCCTACAACAGCTACATATGCCCGGTGAAGGGCGCACAGCAAGCCATGGAGAAGGTCGATCCCGACCAAGTCGAGAACCCGCTGATCTTCCCGCCGGCGGAGACACTCGCGGTCTCTCACCGGTTCATGGCGCTCGATGAGGTCAAGAGCCGAACGTACGAAGGAGATTATTCTCGTGTCACAGGTATCTGAATCCGTGGGTGTGCCCACGGCGTCTGGATCTCGCGATCTCAAACTGGCCAAGCTGACCAAGGAGTATGCGACGTTCACCGCGGTGAAGTCGCTCGACCTCGTTGTGCCGCAGGGTGAGTTCTTTGCCCTGCTCGGCCCTTCGGGCTGCGGGAAGACAACCACGCTCCGGATGGTTGCGGGTCTTGAAACCCCGACTTCCGGCACGATCCACCTCGGCGACACCGAGGTGACCTTTGAGAAGCCGTACAAACGTCCCGTCAACACGGTGTTCCAGAACTACGCGCTCTTCCCGCATCTCGACATCGCCAAAAACGTGGCGTTCGGGCTCGAGAGGCGAGGTATCAAGGACGTCAAGAAGCAGGTCGCCGACATGCTTGAGCTCGTCGAGCTCACCTCGCAGGCGCACAAAAAACCGGCACAGATGTCCGGTGGCCAGCAGCAACGTGTTGCGCTCGCACGGGCTCTGATCAACAAACCTGAGGTGCTGCTCCTCGATGAGCCACTCGGTGCACTCGACCTCAAGCTCCGCCGCGGTATGCAGCTCGAGCTCAAGCGCATCCAGACCGAAGTCGGACTGACCTTCGTTCACGTCACACACGACCAGGAAGAAGCCATGACGATGGCCGACACCATCGCGGTCATGAATCAGGGAATCATCGAGCAGATGGGTGCGCCGAACGAACTCTACGAAAATCCCCGCACCACATTCGTTGCCAACTTCCTTGGCCAGTCCAACCTGATCGGTGGCGAGATCGAGGGCCGAGAAGGCGATCACGTCAAGGTACGTGCGCAAGGAGCGGTGGCATCGGTTCCGTTGGATCGTGCGCACTCGGAGTCGGGCAAGGGTTGGCTTGGCATCCGCCCTGAGAAGGTGCTGATTGCCGAGGCTGGCCAGCGCATCGATGCTCCTGGTGATGTCATCACCGGAGGCTTCGTGACCGACGTCAGTTTCGTCGGCGTCAGCACTCAGTACATGGTCAAGATGCCGTGGGGGCAGGAACTCATGGTCTTCGAGCAGAACACCGGCGCCCGAGCGATGCTCCCGGTCGGTACAAAAGTCGATATCTCATGGCGCCCGGAGTACGCCTTCCTGCTCGATGCGAGTCAGGACGCCAAGGCCGGGATCGAG
>JBDSQP010000199.1:0-1664 GCA_039929755.1 Aeromicrobium sp.
GCAAGTCCACCCTGCTGCGCATCATCGCCGGCCTGGAGAACTCCGACAGCGGAACGGTCGAGATCGAGGGCGTCGACACGACCAATGTGCCCGCCCAGAAGCGCAATGTCGGTTTCGTGTTCCAGCACTATGCAGCGTTCAAGCACATGAACGTCGAGAAGAACATCGCCTTCGGCCTCGAGATCCGCAAGCGCCCCAAAGACGAGATAAAGGACCGCGTCCACGAACTCCTCAAACTCGTCCACCTCGAACAATTCGCGCACCGCCTCCCTTCGCAGCTCTCCGGCGGACAGCGCCAACGTATGGCGCTTGCTCGTGCTCTCGCGATCGAGCCGAGCGTACTTCTGCTCGATGAGCCGTTCGGCGCTCTCGACGCCAAGGTCCGCAAGGAGTTGCGCGACTGGCTGCGACGCCTCCATGACGAGGTCCACGTCACGACAGTTTTCGTCACGCACGATCAAGAGGAGGCGCTTGAAGTCTCCGACAGCATCGTGGTGATCAATGACGGGCGCATCGAGCAGATCGGCACGCCCGACGAGTTGTATGACGAGCCGGCGAGCGACTTCGTTTTGAGCTTCCTCGGTCCGGTGACCAAGTTGGGCGATCACCTGATCCGGCCGCATGACATCGAGATCTCACGCTACGAGCAGGCGGCAACTGCATCCGGGCCGATCACCAGGTGGACCCGGGTCGGATTTGAGATCCGACTGATTGTCACGCCTGACGACGCACAACATCCCGATCCGATTCAGGTCGTGGTTGCCCGCGCCGAAGCGACGGCCCTCGGCCTGCATCTCGGCGACCACGTGTGGCTCCGTCCCCGGGTCGGCGCACTGACATCGCTGCCCCACTCCCGCTGAGTCTCAAGACGGCCTCGATCAGGCCGAGAGCAATGCCGGCTGGGGCGCTTCGAGCCGAGAAGACTTCTTCTGCCACCAGATGCTGATGCCGAAGATGGCGAGACCCGCGATCGCCAGACCCACACCCACAACACTTGGTGAGCGATATCCGTGACCCGCTTGGATTGTGAGTGATCCGAGGAAAGCCCCGAGACCATTGGCGACGTTGAGCGCCGAATGGTTGAGGGCGGCGCCAAGCATCTGGGCATCGCCGGCTGCGTGCATGAGCCGGATCTGCAGGCAGATCGCGATGATCGAGCCCAGCGCACCGGTCAGGAAAACCAGGATCATGGCCGGCACGGCATACGGCGCAGCGATGACGAAGAGTGCCAGGACCAGCGCCATGGCAACGAATCCGCCTACGACTGAGCGCTGTACATTCCAGTCGGCCAGCCGACCGGCGGCCCACGTACCGGCGACCGAGCCGACGCCGAAGGCGAACAAGAAGACTGGGATGAAGGTCTTCGGCAAGTTGGTGACGTCGGTGACCACCGGGTCGATGTAGCTGTAGAGGGCAAAGATGCCACCGAAACCGATCATGCCGGTCGCCACGGCGAAGAGGACCTGAGGCCGCTTCAGGGCCGAGAGCTCTTTACGTATCGACGCCTCATGGTTGCCCTTGCTGTGCGGGACGAAGAACCACATGGCGATGGCAGTCAGGATGGTGATGCCGAGGACGAGCCAATAGGCAGTACGCCAACCGAACAGTTGACCGAGCCGAGCGGTCACGGGCACGCCGACGACGGTGGCGACTGACAAGCCGAG
>JBDSQP010000200.1:0-7905 GCA_039929755.1 Aeromicrobium sp.
GTAAGCGTTGACGGTCTGCGGCGTCATATACCACTCGTCGCGGTCGATGGGCGACCCGATCTTGGCGATCTCCCGGTCCATCGAAACCGCCAGGGAGCGTCGGGCATTGCCGAGGAGGTCGTCGGGAGCGGTTTCCAGCGCGGAGTAGTCGCGCCAGTTCTCGGGGTGCCCGATCTTCGGCGTGAACGAATCGAGCTTTTCGAGAGCCTGCTGCTTGGTTTCTTCGCTCATCCAGGACAGGGCGGTGATGCTTTGGCGGTAGGCCTCGATCAGATTGGCGATCAGTTCCTCCATCCGCTCCTTTGACGAGGCCGGGAACTCGGTGCGCACGTAGATTTTGCCGAGAGCCTCGCCCATGGCGCCCTCGACAAAGCCGACGCCGCGCTTCCAGCGAGGACGAAGTTCGTCGGTACCGCTGAGGGTCTTTCCATAGAACGCGAAGTTCGCGTCGACAAACGCGCTCGAAAGATAGGGCGCTGCGCTGTGCACGGTCTGCCAGCGGAGCCAGTCCTTCCAACTCTCCAGGTCGTCGCTGGTCAGGAGGGTGTTCAGCCCTTCGAGGTATGAAGGTTGGCCGACTATGACCTCGGCGATCACAGGTGCCGGGATCTTGGCCCTCGCGGCCCAGGAGTCCCAGTCGAAGGCCGAAATGAGTTGTCGCAACTCATCGTTGTTCTTGGGGTTGTATGTCTTTTGCGCATCCCGGCAGGAGACCCGATCCCAGTGGAACTGGGCGATCCGGGTCTCGAGGACAAAAACGCGATGTGCCCTGGCGGCCGAGTCGTCGATCCCGGCGAGGTCGTACATAGCCTGAATATGGGCGACGTAGGCCTCGCGGATCGGCTCGAACGAGTCCTCGCGGTAGTAGGACTCATCGGGCAACCCGAGCCCGCTCTGCATCAGGTAGGCGATATAGCGGTCCGGATTGCCCTCATCGGGGGCGATGAACATGCCGAAGACGCTGCCGACTCCGACCCTTTCCAGCTCGCCGAGTGTGCCGACGAAGTCTTCGATCGAGGTAATGGCATCGACCTTGTCAATTTCTGTCTGCAGGGGAGTGGCGCCGAGCTGCTCGATACGGTCTGCATCCATGAAGCTGGCGTACAGATCGCCGATCTTTCGTTGTTCGTCGTCACTCGCGCCGGGATCTGCGGATGCTTTTTGCGCCGTCTCTACGATTCCTCGAACCTTCGCTTCGGCCTCGTCGAGCAATGTCACGAAGGCGCCGGCGGTGGCGCGGTCGGGCTCGATATCGGTGGTCCTCAGCCAAGGGCCGTTGACATGGCGGAACAAGTCGTCGGTCGGGCGGATGTCGGGGTCGAATTGGTCGATGTCAATGCCTAGGCTCACGCCGTTAGGCTACACAGCGTGAGCAAGAGCCAGCCAGTCAAACTCGCCGTTGTCCGTACCGAGAGATTGACGCCGCATATGCAGCGAGTCGTCTTCGGAGGCGACGGCTTTGCGCTGTTCCTTGAGCGCTACTACGGCCTTGCCCAGGTTGCTGGCGGGACGCCAACCGATTGCTACGTAAAACTCGTATTTCTCGACCCCGAAGCGGACTATCCAGAGCCCCTCGACCTCGACGAGGTACGTCTGCTTCTCCCCAAGGAGGCTTGGCCGGTTCTGCGCACATACACGGTGCGATGGGTCGACCCGACGGCCGCAGAGCTCGCAATTGACTTCGTCATCCACGGCACCGACCCTTACTCCGGCGGCGGATACGCGGGACCGTGGGCCGACGCCGCCAAGCCCGGCGACGTGATGCATTTGCGCGGCCCGAGCGGCGCGTATGCCCCAGACCCCGAAGCCGACTGGCATTTGTTCGTCGGTGATGAAGCTGCCATCCCGGCAATTGGGGCGGCTCTGGAGCGGCTCGAGCCCGATGCCAAAGCCGTGGCCTTCATCGAGGTCGACGATGCGACTGAGGAACAACCCTTCGCCACTGTTGCCGATCTCGAACTGCATTGGCTTCACCGTGGCGAAGCCGAAGCAGGGTCGACCGAGTTGCTCGACGAAGCCGTACGGGCTCACTCATGGTTGCCCGGCCGGGTCCACGCCTTCATCCACGGCGAGTCAAGACTGCTAAAGACCGTCCGGCCATATGTTCTGAACGAACGCGATGCGCCGCGGGCCGACGTATCGGCCTCGGGTTATTGGCGTCGAGGCAACACCGAGGAATCCTTCCGGGTCTGGAAGTCCCAACAGACCGATTAGTGGGTACGAACGGTAGTCTCGACAGGTAACACTGTGCATCTGGAGGCACTGTGTACCGAACACAAAAGGAGAACGATGCGCGTCATCACCTACGGGACCTTCGATCTGTTCCACGATGGTCATCGTCGGCTCCTCGAGCGGGCCAGGGAATTGGGCGACTATCTGATCGTGGCCGTGACGACTGAAAACTTCGACGATGCCCGCGGCAAGCTCAACGTCCAGCAGAGCCTCATGGACCGCATCAGCAACGTTCAGAACAGCGGACTCGCCGATGAAGTCATCATCGAGGAGTACGAAGGCCAGAAGATCAATGACATCCAGAAGCACGCGGTCGACATATTCGCGATCGGCTCGGACTGGCTGGGCAAGTTCGACTACCTGAACGACTACTGCAAGGTCGTCTATCTCGAGCGCACCAAGGGCGTGTCAAGCACCGAGCTGCGCAATGAGTCATCGGGCATTTTGCGTATCGGCGTCGTGGGCGCTGGTCGCATCGCCAATCGTTTTGTCGACGAGTCGCACTACGTCAGTGGCGTCGACATCGAAGGCGTATTCAGCCGCACCTACGACAAGGCACAGCACTTTGCTGATTCGCACGAGTTGAAGTTCGCTGCGGAGACCTATGAAGGCCTCCTCGACGATGTGGACTCGGTCTACATCGCGACCCCGCATCACACGCACTACGAGTACGCCAAACGTGCGATCGAGCGGGGCATACACGTACTTTGCGAGAAGCCGATGACCCTGTCGGTCAAGGAGAGCGAAGAGCTCTTCGCTCTTGCCAACGACAACAACGTGGTGTTGCTCGAAGCCATCAAGACGGCATTTTCGCCCGGATTCCAGCGTATGGTCGCCGTCGCACGAAGCGGCTCGATCGGCGACATCCGATCGGTCGATGCGACATTCACCAAGCTGACTTCGGGCAATCTGCGCGAACTCGATGAGGCGCAGGGTGGCGGCAGCATCTCCGAGCTCGCCAGCTATCCGTTGCTCGCGATCACCAAGTTGCTCGGCACCAACTACACAGACATCCGGACTTCGTCGTTCCGACCGGAGGAATCCGAGGTCGAAACGTTTTCGCGGATCGATCTCACCTATCCCCATGCGATTGCCTCGGCGCGAACCGGCCTCGGTGTCAAAGCCGAAGGTGATCTGGTCGTCGGAGGCACCAAGGGCTACATCTACGTGCCGGCGCCATGGTGGAAGACCGAGTACTTCGAAGCGCGTTTCGAGGATCAGACCAACAACAAGAAGTTTTACTACAAGTTCGACGGTGACGGCCTCCGCTACGAGATTGCAGAGTTCAGTTCGCTGATACGCCGGAACGAAACCGACACGTTCAAATTGCGTCAGACCGATTCGCTGGCGATTGCCGCGATCATCGAGTCGGCCCGCACCTCCGCCCAAACGTTCAGCTAGAGCCCAACCAGTTAGAGAGTTTTCCGTTGCCCTCACCCACTGCACTCGTGCGTCGGCTGGCAAACCGTGCCAAGAACTCTGAGTACGCGTGGATCCGGTCGTTGTTCGTCAACGCACGGCTGTTCTATCGTTGGCTCGGCCGGACTTTCCCGTTCTTGCACCTCGGTTGGATCGCTCACCTGCGTGAAGTGCGGTGGGAAGGAGATCGGCTGGTTGTCGGCGGCTGGGCCTACACCCGTGGCACCGGCTACAAGACTCCACCCCAGATCGAGGTACGGCTGAGCCGTCGGGGTAGCCGGCTGCGACTTGAAGCGACGGTCGAGTCCCTGGTCAACGTGGATGTGAATGCCCGTGCCAGGGCCGCCGAGCACGACTACTCCAACACGGCCTTTACGGCGACCTTTGATATTGGTGACCAACTCCAGGACATTGCCCCTAATCCGAGGCGCCCATGGAAGTCGACGATCACGGTTGTGGGCTCGGGTCGACGGTATTGGGGTCGCTTCAGGAATATCAACGTGTTCGGCTCGCCGGCGGTCATGTCGGCCCGTGAGATCGCTCCGAAGGTCCAGGTGTGCCCCCGGTGGGACCTTCGCAGGGGACTGGTCGTGGACCATCGCCGACTCGATGTCGTGGCGACTTCAGCGAAGATCGATGTGAGCTCGATTCAAGTAGTCCTTGACGCGGAAAAAGGTGTGGACGCTGCGCAGATGATCGGCACGTGCCAGACGACCGCAGTTTTGGCAAAGGATGCAACAGGTTTGCTTGTGGGCGAACTTTCGTCCCCGGTCGAGGTCATCGACGAGATCACTTCGCAGGTCCTGGCGCCTACCTGGGACATGGTGACCCCAGACGGACGGCCTGTCCACATAGCAGCTGACTTCGTCACGCCGGCTGCGTCGGGCGGCAATCGCATCCGTTCGGCTCCGGACGGCAGCCTTCAGGTCATCCATGTTCCGCAATTCATCGAGGTCAACGAGGCCGAGCTCGAGCGGGAACCGGTGCTGGGCGTGAGATTCCGCGGCACCACGTCGGGCGACTGGGAATCGACCTCCCTGACTTTTGCCGGCCCGCTGCACTCGCTCCCGGTCGAGGTGACGGACCTCGGCGAGGGCCGTTTCGAAGCCTTCGCTGATCTGACACTGAGCGTCTGGGGCGGGCCGAAGTTGCCGGCGTCGGCCGGTGGCTATGCCTTGGTCGCGCATACTCCCCATGGGGTTGCGAGAACCTTTGTTTCACAGGCCTTCGTCCTGAATTGCCTGCAACACCATTCGTTGGCTGAGCTCCGGCTCCGTTTCGAGCTCAACCGAACCGACCAGTTCCGGCTGGGAATTTCACGACCGCGCCGCAAGGACGAGTTGGGTTCATACCACCAGAGCAGGCTGTGGAAGGCCTACGTCGCCAAGTCATACACACCAAGAGACGCCGTGTACTTCGAGAGTTTCTTCGGCAAGAACGCCACCTGCAACCCCCGCGCAATCGACGCTGAGATTGCGAAGCGTTTTCCGGACATGCGTCGCTATTGGTCGGTCAGCGACTTGTCGATCGCCGTCCCGGACGGCGCTATACCGGTCGTGACCGGATCAAAGGAGTGGTGGGATGCGCGGGGCTCGTGCCGCTACATCATCACCAATGAATGGCTCAAGACACGATTCGTCAAACGCCCGTTCCAGACAGTGCTGCAGACCTGGCATGGCTCGATGTACAAAAAGATCGGGCTCGACCGCACCGGGATGAGCGAGCGTCATCTCAATCTCGTACGTGCGGAGAGGGCCAACTGGGACTATTTCATCTCCCAGAATGCGCCCGGCACCGAGGTGATCTCGCGTGCATACGATTTCCAGGAAGGCATTCTGGAGGTCGGCTACCCACGCAACGACGAACTGCAGGACACCGGGGACGCCCGGATCGCTACGATCCGCGAGCGTCTTGGCATGATCGATGGCCAGAAGCTGATCATGTATGCACCGACCTGGCGTGAGCAACAGTCGGGCGTGGTCGATTTCCTCGATATTGAGGCGCTGTCAGCAGCTTTGGGCGACGACGTCGTGATCTTGTTGCGTGGCCATGTGCGCACCCTCGACAAGAGCCACGTCGCTGTCGGTGTGCTCGACGTGAGCACCTATCCGCAAGTGTCTGAGCTCTTCCTGGTCGCCGATGCGCTGATCACGGACTATTCGTCGATGATGTTCGACTATTCGGTCACCGGGAAGCCGATGATCTTCTTCACCCCCGACATCGACCAATACCGCAATGCGAAGGTTCGGGGTGTGTACTTCGATCTCGCCGAACTGGCACCCGGTCCCGTAGTCCGGGCGCAGGCTGACGTCGAGGAACAGTTGCGGGATCTTGATGAAGTGCAACGGGCCAATGCCGACAAGTATGTGGCGTGGCAAAAGATGTTCAATCACCACGACGATGGCAATGCGTCCGAGCGTGTCGTGGACATACTCTTCCCCGGGTCGTCGGCTACGTAGGGCGGCCTCTGCTCAAATCCGCTCTACTCATTGGGGCAGGACGACGTCGGCCCGCATCATGTTGTGGTCCGAGGGAATCGTTCCTTTGAAGTTGCCGTTGCCGTCGATGTTGACGACGTTCTCGAACTCCGGGACTCTCATCGGCGTGGTGAAAATGTAGTCGAGGTAAGTGCCGTTGAGATTGGGATTGCCGGTCCTGACCGAGGCGTGTCGTCGCCCGTCATTGAAACTGTCGAAATTGGTGTTGATGCGCTTCTCGGCCGATGCCCAGGGTGCGGGGGTTCGCGAGCGGTTCTGGATTCCGAGCGGATCGATGTAGCCGGCGTTGTGCATCATCGGCTGGACCGCGAACTGCAGGTATTGGTAGTCGTTGTAGTCGCCGACCAGGATCGCCGGAAGTTTGGCTTTGTTGAGCGAAGCGACCGCGGAAATGAGCTGCCGGGTCTGGCCCAACCGAACCCGGGACTCGGTCGAACCCCTGCCGTGCTCCAGCTGGGTGGAGGTGAAGATGAAGTCTTGACCCGTCGCGCGCTGGCGGAAGATGGCCCAGGCGAAATAGCGCGGGTTTCGGCCGCCCAACTGTGTGCCGTAGCGGACCGAACCCGCCTTGAGCAGTGTCACCTTTGAGGGCTTGTAGTAGATCTTGGAACCCTTTGAAGATTCAAGCTGCGTCTGGGTGACACGGTATTCGGTCCCTGTGGCGCTCAACGCGGCGCGCAGGTCCTCAAATTGCGAGTGGCCTGAACCGGGCGGCCGCGATTGAAGTGCCTCTTGGACACCGATGACATCAGGGTTTTGGGCGGCAATCGCCTGAACCAACACAGGCCTGCGCTGACCCCACGACGGTCCACCGCAACTGTGGCACCGAACGTTATAGGAAATCACCCGCAGCGGGATGCCGCCGGCAGGTATGACAGTTTTGACCGGAAGGATGGCTGACGCCTTGCCGAACTTGTCGCCTTCGCCTTTGGCGCGAAGTCGGAAATAGTACTGAGTGTTGGGGTCGAGCCCACCGACGGCAGTCGCTGTGTCCTCGGCCTCCGCCCGGCGGGACCCGCTGAGTCGCTTGTCCTTGGAGTACTCGAGCTCATACTTCGTTGCCTTGGCGATCGGTTCCCACGAGAACGCGATTGAAGCTGAACTCACGGTCGTGGGTTTCAATCCAGTGGGGGTGATGGTTGCGGGATCCGGGGCCTCGGCGGTTTCGACCTTGGCGATGCTGGAAAATGCTCCGGGCGTTGTGTTGTTCTCAGATGCACTGACGGCCCGAACCTTGATGAAGTATTCGGTCGAATCACGAAGGTCGGGAATCTGAACCTTCGGCGTCTTGGCGACATACGTGCGGTGCTTTGTCATGTCTGCCTTGTCGGAGACGACGACTTCGTACGTGTCGGCCTCGGCGACCGGTTTCCACTGCAGCGAGACCATTTCGGCGGCTGTGTCGATCGCGGTGAGGCCGTGCGGCGCGACGGGTCCGCGATCCTGGTTGAGTATGGTCGTGGCGCCGAATCCGCCAGCCGCGACCAGCACAACAGCAGCGACCGCGGGGAGGCGGAAGTCGCGTGTTTTGCGTCTACGTGGCGCATGAGGAGCGTCACGCAAACGCGTAGTGTGCCCCCTGTGCTGAACCATGAATGACCTTGAAAATCGTAACGCCGAGTGGACCGAGTTGATTCGCTAGTCTAACAGTGAGCACATGCCACATTGGAGGAAAATGCCCACATACGCAGTGGTCCTGGCCGGTGGTGTGGGCACCCGGCTGGGTGCCGGTCAGCCGAAACAATTCGTCGTGGTG
>JBDSQP010000201.1:0-2133 GCA_039929755.1 Aeromicrobium sp.
TGTCGGTGACGCTCGAATATTGAGCAATTCTGCCGTTCGAAGAGTGAGCAGTTCTAGTGTGGCGTGTTTTCGGCTCTTGCGGAGGGCAGGGTGTCGATCCCGGTGTTGCGGAGCCGGTGGGATGAGCCTTTGAGGGTGATGACTTCGGCGTGGTGGACGATGCGGTCGATCATCGCTGCGGCGACGATCTGGTCGCCGAACACGTCGCCCCAGCGGGCGAATGGCAGGTTGCTGGTGAGGATCAGTGAGGCGTGTTCATAGCGGGATGAGACGAGCTGGAAGAACAGGTTCGCGGCGTCCTGCTCGAACGGAATGTAACCGACTTCATCGATGATCAGCAGCCCGTAGCGCCGCAACCGTGCGATCTCGCCGGCGAGCCGGCCGCGTTGATGGGCGTCTTGCAGGCGGGTGACCCATTCGGTCGCTGTCGCGAACAGCACTCGGTGCCCGGTTTGGGCGGCTTTGATCCCGAGGCCGACCGCGAGGTGCGTTTTGCCGGTTCCTGGTGGTCCGAGCAGGACCACATTCTCGGCCTTGGCCAGAAAGGCGCCGGTGGCCAGGTGCGCGATGGTGTCGCGCTTGAGACCCGGTTGGTGATCGAAGATGAAGTCCTCGATCGTCTTGCGCGAACCGAACCCCGCAGCCCTGATCCGCAGCTCAGCACCGGATGAGTGTCGGGCCGAGACCTCCCGGTCCAGGACCGCCGCCAGATACTCCTCATGGGTCCAACCAGCATCACGGGCTTGATCACCCAGCCTGGCTGCGGCCTCGCGGATCCGAGGCGCCTTCAGCGCCCTGGCCAGGTACTCGATCTGCTTGCCCATTTCGACGCTGTCGTTGCTGGCGGTCATGACGCGACCTCGATGTTCACACCGAACGCGGTGTCGTAGTCGCTGAGATCACGCACCACCACCTCTGTTGCCGAGGACACTGGACGTGGTTGCTGGAACGCTTCTCGCAACCCTCGTGCGGCCTGGACGTGCGCCGGATCAGTGATGGTCAGCGCATTGCCCCACGACCGGTCGTGGTCGGCGACCAGCTGACCGCCGAGACTGACCCTGACATGCTCGAGGTCGGCTGCGACGTCGACCATCCTGCCGATCGCTGAAGGGTGGACCGAGTAGTCGCATGAGTGGACCCGGACGTAGTAGTCACGAGGCAGACGAGTTTGGAACCTCAGACCAACCGGTGGTGCGACCGGCGGCAATACCAACATCGCCGCAGCATCAACAACCAACAGGTCGACCGGTTTGGCCTTCAACGCTCGCACTGTCCTGGAGTTCGCCTGGGGCAACCAGCCGCCTATCTGGGTGTTGAAATCGTCGGGTGACTCGAACGTCCGCCCGGGCAGGAACGACGTCTCGAAGAACTGGTTCATCCGCTCGACACCGCCCTTGGACTCAGGGTCGTAGGCCTTCAGCTGGTGGATCTTCGTGGCCAGCGCCCCGGTGAACTCACTGACCCCGGCCGCGAACTTGTTGCGCCGCCCGATGCCGGTCTCGTTGTCCCAGATCAACCTGCGCGGAACAGCACCGAGCTGTGTCGACAGCAGCGACCACATCCCCGACAACAGATCCGCTGTCGTTCTCGTCGGGATCATCCGGGCGGTGATGAACTTGGAGAACGAAGCGACCATCACCAACACCGGCATCATCACCAGATGCCCCTCGACCGGGATCTTCGGCTCGGGGAACCACAGGTCGCACTGCACCTGATCGCCCGGGTGATACACGATCCGGTCCGCCGGGTCCCTCGGCGCATAGTCCGGCCTGATCGCCGCGACGTTCTCCCGGAACCACGACGGTGAACCCTCCCAGCCGACACGCTCGGCCAGCACCGTCGCCGCCATCAATGGCGTGTCGTCCAACAGTTGCCGGACCTGCCGCTCGAACGGCTCAAAGCTCGTCAACGCCGGCCGCCGAGAATACGACGGCGGATCAGCCGACGCGATCGCCTTCGCGACCGTGTTCCTCGAGACCCCCAACTGCCTGGCAATCTGCGCCTTCGCCAAACCCTCGCCCGTATGCAACCTGCGGATCAATGCCCAGTCTTCCAAAGTGATCACTTCCCAATCGTGGATAAGTGCTCACTCTTCAAGCGTCACATCTGCTCAGTTTTCAACCGTCATCGACA
>JBDSQP010000202.1:0-2180 GCA_039929755.1 Aeromicrobium sp.
GACCTTGCCTCGGAGAGCCTGCGCATGAGCGACGCGCGGGCTCAACCAGCGCTGATAACCGACATTGATGACGAACAGGGCGGGAAAGACGACAAGTCCGACGAGCGTCAGGACGACGTCCGCGGCAAGCATCGCGGCGATGGCAGCAACCAGCATGGCGATGACACCGATCGCCATGGGCAGGGGCATGAAGACCGCCCACACGGCCTCGACGTCGGCGTTGGCGTTGGACAGGAGTTGCCCGGTCGGATGGCGGTGATGCCATGCCATCGGCAATTGGAGGTATTTGCGCGTGACTTTGCGCCTATATTCGGCGATCAGTTTGTAGAACACGATTCCGCCGATAAGCCGGCGACCGATCACCCCGAGCGCGCGAAGAATTGCCACAGAGACGAACAGCAGTACGGCGACCACCAGCGCACCCTGGGTGAGGTCACCGCGCGCGAATGACGGTCGGATGACGTGATCGGTTGCCCAACCAAGCACCCAGGCGTCCGCAACGGTCATCGCACCGAAGACAACGCTGCCGATCACCGACAACGTGAACAGTCTTCGCTCTTCGCGGATGCCGCGGGCGAGCAGCGCCATGCCGTTGGCCGCCGTGGGCCGGGCATCACCCAGGTTGTCTACCTCGACCGACGCTGCCTCGACTGACGCGTCCTTATCTGACACGTCCTTATCTGACACTGTGTCCAGCTGCTCGCAAGGTCTCTTTCACCTGTCCGATGGTCATCTCGCCAAAGTGAAAGACACTCGCGGCGAGAACGGCATTGGCACCGGCATCGATGGCTTGCACGAAGTGTTCGAGCCTGCCGGCACCGCCACTGGCAATCAGCGGCACTTGTGTAACGCTGCGGACCGCCCGGATCATTTCCAGATCGAAGCCATTCTTTGTGCCATCGGCGTCCATCGAGTTGAGCAAGATCTCTCCAGCGCCGAGCTCGGTGCCCAAGCGGGCCCATTCGACTGCGTCCAGACCGGCCGATTGACGACCCCCATGAGTCGTCACCTCATAGCCGCTGGGCTGGTCATTGCTGCGGCGCGCGTCGACGCTCAGAACGAGTACTTGGTTGCCGAAGCGCCGAGAAATCTCGCCGATCACTTCTGGCCGGGCAATGGCTCCGGTGTTGATCCCGACCTTGTCGGCGCCTGCGCGAAGAAGCGTGTTGACGTCTTCGGCGGTACGTACGCCGCCACCGACTGTCAGAGGTATGAACACTTGCTCGGCCGTGCGGCTCACCACGTCGAAGGTGGTGTCCCGCGAATCGCTCGAGGCGGTGATGTCGAGGAAGGTGAGCTCGTCGGCGCCCTCGGCGTCATAGACCTTTGCCATCTCGACCGGGTCGCCCGCATCGCGCAGATCGACAAAATTGACGCCCTTGACCACTCGGCCGTTGTCGACATCGAGACATGGGATGACACGAACAGCAAGACTCACGAAATGAGCCTATCGGTGCATTGACGGCGGCAAGAAATCTGCCACCATGGATCAACGAAAGGGGTCCCCATGAGGATTCGGTTGTTCACAGTCATTGCTGTGCTTCTTGTCGCAAGCGCTTGCGGCGACAAAAAGGCTGCAGATCCCACCGAGCCGAGCAAGACCCCCACGACAGCAACGACAACCCAACCCACTGCCATCGCGACGGGCGAACCAGTCCCGGCCAAGCTCGATGTGGCGCCTGGTCGTATTGGCAAGGTCCACGTCGGCATGACCGTCGCCGAAGCTGCCGCAACAGGCTTCTTCAACACGAACGTGAAGTATCCCGCCGACGACTGCCGTGGCACCGTCGCTCTGGAATGGAAAGCACCCTACAAGGGTCAGGTCGACGTCCTCCTCACACCATCGAAGCGCATCGCGGCGATGGGTGTTGCAAAGACCCTCATGACAGACAAGGGAATCGGCATAGGAAGCTCACTCGGCGACGCGACCTTCGCATATGCCCAAGCACTCTCCCTGCCGGCCGAGGCCGGATACGGCCAAACCGGCGTTTACGTCAACAGTGGCGACAACTGGCTGGGATTCCTCGTCAACGAAAAATTCAGCAACGTGACACCCAACTCCAAGATCACCTTCATGGAAGTCACGAAGGGCGCGAAACCCGACCTGATGCGTGACGGCTGCTGATCAGTGTCGACCTCGCCGCGGTCGTGATCAGTACAAGAGGAGGAGGGCTGCCAAC
>JBDSQP010000203.1:0-2610 GCA_039929755.1 Aeromicrobium sp.
AGGCAGCAAAGGTCGGTTGTCCGATCAGCAAGGCTCTCGCCGCCGTCGACATCACCCTCGACGCGACGCTCGAAACCTGACCTGACTGAATGGCAATTCCCGCCACGAGCGCTTCCGTGCTTCGTGCCCGCGCTTCACATCAGCGATCCGGTGACCCGTCGTTCACCTCTCCAGAAGACGTCGTCGCGCACTTCGGCTGTATGCAGTCCCAGGATTTCGCCATGGCCGGCTGGGCCATTGGGCGGCGCACGAACGGCTTGACCGATGCCATGCTGGGCAAGTCGTTCACGTCCGGCCGATTCCTGCGCACTCATATCTTGCGGCCGACCTGGCACTTCGTCCTCCCCGAGGACCTCGGCTGGATGATGAAGCTGACAGCGCCTCGTGTCCATCGACTCATGGCGAGCCACAACAAGACCATCGACCTCGCCGAACCCGAACTCGCCAAGGCGTCAGAAGTCATCGTCGAGACTTTGTCCGACGGCGAGGCGATGACTCGTACCGAGCTTGCCGCGCATCTTGCGGAGGCCGGCATCCATGCCACCAGCATTCGGCTTGCCCATCTGTTCATTCACGCCGAACTCGAGACACTCATCTGCAACGGCCCGCTCGCCGGCAAACAACACACATACATTCTTGCTCCGCCTGCCGTGCGCAACGCGGCAGCAGCCATGACAGAGGACGAGGCACTCGCACAACTCGCCCGCACCTACATCCGGGGTCACGGTCCAAGCCAGCCGGCCGACTTGAGTTGGTGGTCGAGCCTCACGTTGTCTCAGTCACGCAAAGCCTTCGAGTTCGCAGGGCTCACGCCGTTGTCGATCGAGGGCGAGTCCTATTGGACCGATGAGACCCAGATCGAGGCCGAGCTCCCCGTCGCCGCCCTCATCCCCGCATTCGACGAGACGATTTCGTACGTGCGCAAGCCGCTCGACCACGTCCGCTACCCCGGCGTGACACCTGATCTCGCCCGCGGTGGCGGTCTTCTGTTCGTCGGTGGCGTCATTGGTGGCTCTTGGAGCCGCAAGGTCAAGGCCGAATCGGTCGAAATCGAAGTCACGTGCCACGGCAAACTAAGCAAGAAGGAACGCCTGGCGATCGAGCTTGAGGCCGACCGGTATGCCGCCTTCCTCGAGGCCGCGTATGAGCTGAAACTCGTTGGACAGTTTCTCTGACGGCCCCGTGCGGCCTGTGCGAAAGTGAGACGGTGATCACAACGCGGCCTCTACGTGGAGCCTCCCTGCGGTTTCCGTACCTGCGGCGTTACGCTGTTACACAGAATTTCCACACCCGCAAACGCACCTAAATTCAGAAGAGGCGATCGAGGTCGTGTCCGAGTCCTCACAAGACAGTTCGCAGCCAGATTTTGGCACCAATCAGTGGCTCGTCGAAGAAATGTACGAGCGGTATCAAGCTGATCCCAAATCCGTAGACGCGACTTGGGCGTCGTTCTTCGAGAGCGGGCATGCCCCGTCTTCGAATGGCGCTTCGGCCTCCGCAGTCGCTCCTGCCCCAACTGCGCCGGCGGCTCCAGCCCCCGCAGCGGCAGCACCAGCACCTGCTCCCCCCGCGGCCGCCCCAGTTGCGCCGGCGGCTCCAGCGCCCGCACCCGCACCCGTGGCCGCGACTCCGGCCCCCGTCGCAGCGCCTGCACCGGCGGCCCCCGCTGCCGCGGCACCCGCTGCTGCTCCACCGAAGGCAGCCCCGCCCGCACCTCTCGGCGTCGAACAGGTCACCTTGCGCGGCGCTGCCGCCCGCACGGTCACCAACATGGACCAGAGCCTCACCGTGCCGACGGCGACCAGCGTTCGTTCGGTTCCGGTCAAGCTGCTCTTCGACAACCGAATCGTGATCAACAACCACCTTGCGCGCGCTCGAGGCGGCAAGGTCTCGTTCACCCATCTCATCGGCTACGCAATCGTCAAGGCCCTCAAGTCGATGCCGCAGATGAATGTCGGCTTCGACATCGTCAACGGCAAGCCGACACTGCTCAAGCCTGAGCACGTCAACTTCGGCCTCGCAATCGACCTGCCAAAACCCGACGGCACCCGTACGTTGCTCGTGCCGTCGATCAAGGCCGCAGAGACAATGGGCTTCGCCGAATTCTGGGCAGCCTACGAAACGATGGTCACGAAGGCCCGCAACAACAAGCTGGAGGTCACAGACTTCCAGGGCACAACGGTCAGCCTGACCAACCCCGGCGGAATCGGTACCAATCACTCGATCCCGCGGCTGATGTCGGGCCAGGGCGTCATCATCGGCGTCGGATCGATGGAATACCCGCCGGAGTTCCAGGGTGCGTCCACCCACACGATTGCCACCATGGCGATCTCGAAGATGATGACGCTGACGTCGACATACGATCACCGCGTCATCCAGGGTGCTCAGTCTGGCGAATTCCTCAAACGCGTCCACGGTCTGCTCCTCGGCGAAGAAGGCTTCTACGACGACATCTTCTTTGCCCTCAAGATTCCGTACGAGCCGATCCGTTGGGCCCAGGACATCGCCGTCAGCCATGACGATGAGATCCACAAGCAGGCTCGTGTCCTCGAGCTCATCCATGCCTTCCGTGTGCGCGGCCACCTCATGGCCGACACCAACCCGCTGATC
>JBDSQP010000204.1:0-7104 GCA_039929755.1 Aeromicrobium sp.
TTGAAAATCGGGTGGGCGTGCTGCTCAGAGCCAGCGCCGAACCTTCTGGCAGTAGGCCGCATAGTCCGGGCCGAAGGCTTCCGAGAGGTAGCGTTCCTCGGGCCTGATCACGAATTTCACGATGACCACGAGGGCCGGGACGAGGGTGACGATCGGCCACCACGTACCGATTGCGAGTGCTCCCCCAAGGCACAACAACGCGAAAGCCGTGTACATGGGATTGCGGGAAATTCTGAACGGACCGCTGGTGACGACGGTCGACACGCGATGGTGCGGGATGACTGTCGTATGAGCGCGGACGAACATACTGACGGCGCTCCCCGCAAGGGCAACGCCGACCACCATCAGGAAGGCACCGAGCCAGGCGGTGGCCGGGCGACCGCCGATGCTGTCGTCGGTGATTGCGTGCAGGGCAATGCCCGCGAGGAAGGACAGTCCGTAGATGACTGGCGGCGGAGTCGGGGTGACCTTGGCGCCGCGGCCCGTTTCATGAGACATGTCGCCTCCGATCGGATTTGAATCAACGATACGGGTCGGCGATCTCGCGCAGTGACGTAAGCGCTTCGCGCAAGGCGGCCATACGACGCTCGCCCACGTGCGCGACCCACTCGCGCTCGACCACCTCAACCGCGGTACCCGCCGCTGCGACGCCGTCCCGGCCCCGCGGAGTGAACCGCACCAGACGGGCGCGGCCGTCGCTCGGATCGGCAACGCGCTCGACATAGCCGGCCGCCTCGAGCTGATCGACCAGGACGCCGGCGGATTGTTTCGTGACCTGAGCATGTTCGGCGAGGTTCGTGAGCCGCGTGCCTTCGCGACCGATGCGCTGGAGGATCCGTGCCTGAGACAGCGTGATGTCTTCGAAGCCGGCATCGGCGACGGCTTTGAGGGCTGCATTCTCGATGTGCCGATAGGAAACGAACATGAGAACCCCAATGTTGAGCTCTTGATCTTTCGGTTCCATGTTTCTATTATAGTCAGGTATCCTGACTATAATAGTCAACCGATCCGAGTCGGAGGAGGAAGAGTTGAACGTCGATGAGATCTGGGCGACGACCGACGAGCAGCGCATGAGCCTGTGCGACTTGCTCGAGGACCTCACGCCCGAACAGTGGGAGCATCCTTCCCTCTGCGGGAAATGGAGAGTTCGCGACGTGGCGGCTCACCTGTCGATGGCGCAAGCAACCGTTCGCGAAGTCTTGCCCCACCTCGTCCGGGGCGGATTCCGGTTCAACACGATGATCGATCGCTCAGCTCGTGAACGGGCCGAGATTGTGACCGCTGCAGAGATCATCGCGCAGATTCGCGGATTCGCCGGCTCACGACGTCACCCTCCTGGAGTCACGCACATCGAGCCGATGCTCGACATCATCGTTCACGGCCAGGACATCACACGCCCACTCGGCATCCGGCGTCCCATTCCCGTGGAGCCGGCTGCAGTTGCCGCGTCCAGGGCCTGGGACAAACCGTTCCCCTGGGGATCCCGCAAGAAGTTTGCCGGCTTCGAACTGATCGCCGACGACGTCGAATGGCGGCGCGGTTCGGGCAAACCCGTTCACGGGCCGATCTCAGAGATCCTGCTCACAGTGACCGGCAGGCCTGCCGGCCGGTCGGCGCTAGTCGGACTGACGTCCTGACCGGGCCAGGGCACGGTTGATGTGGCCGGGCCAGAACGGTCCTTGATAGATGAAGGCGGTGTAACCCTGCACCAGATCGGCACCCGCGTCGAGCCGCGCCTGCGCGTCTTGGGGCGTCGTCACTCCCCCGACTGAGATGATCGCCGGCTTGTCCCCGAGCCGCGCACGAAGGCGCACAAGGACCTCATAGGAACGCTGGCCGAGGATCGGGCCGGACAGACCACCTACGCCGGCTGCGTCGATGACGGCCCGCGATGTCTTGAGGGTCGCGGGGCGATCGATCGTGGTGTTGGTGGCGATGACTCCATCGAGACCGAGTTCGAGCGCGAGGTCGGCGATGTCATCCACATCCGCGTCCGCAAGATCGGGCGCGATCTTGACCAGGAGCGGCACGCGATCCGTCGTCGATTCGTCAGCTGCTTTGCGGACCACAGTCAAAAGTGGCCGGAGTTCTTCGACGGCTTGAAGAGTACGCAGTCCCGGCGTGTTGGGCGAGGACACGTTGACGACGAGATAGCTCGCGTGCGGGGCCAAGAGCGCAGCGCTGGTCACGTAGTCACCGATCGCCTCGTCGGCGGCAACGACCTTGGTCTTGCCGATGTTGACGCCGATCACAGCGTGTCGGCCTGCCCTGGTCTTGCGAAGGGCCGCAAGTCGCTTGGCGACGGCCGCGGCACCTTCGTTGTTGAAGCCCATACGGTTGATCACCGCGTCATCATCGAGAAGCCGGAACAGTCGCGGCTTGGGGTTGCCACGCTGCGCCTGCGCGGTCACGGTACCGATCTCGACATGGCCGAAGCCGAGCGCCAACAGACCGGGAACGGCCTTGGCGTTCTTGTCGAAGCCGGCAGCGAGTCCGAACGCGTTGGGGAATTCGATGCCCATCACGGTTCGCGGGGCGCGCGTGCCGGTGCTCAACGATCTGGACGCGAATCTGCCGTTGGAGATGGCCACGAAGGCCAACTCGTGGGCCTTTTCGGGATCCATCGACCTGAAAGCGAAGTTGAAGAAAGCGCGATAGACCACGTGCCAAGACTATCGACGGCTCAGCGCTGACCGACCGGCAGCAGGGCGACTAGTCCGCGTTCCCCTGGAAATGCACGGAGTCGGCGATTCGGTCGAGAAGCGAGCCAAGCACCTTTCTAAGCGGCGGGCCGCGATCTGGGCACACGCACCGAAGGAACTCAAGGAATTCGTGGAGGAGAAATAACCACAAAACAGTCGAGCCCGATCCGCACACCTGCGCGGCCGGGTCCTCCGCTTCAGTTCCGATGGCATCGACGCCACTCGCAGTGGCTCCTGAACAACGGGCAGAATGTCCCCCATGAACCCGGAGATGCCCGCAGACTTGCTCGCCCACGCCATCGCGGCCAAGGGCTTCATGCCAGAGGACGAGGGCGCCTTCCTGCACAGGATCGCCCGCGAGCGACTTCCCCACGGTCCAGCCCTGGAGATCGGGACCTATTGCGGTAAGTCGGCGATCTATCTCGGCGCGGCAGCACGCGAAGTCGGCGGGCACGTACTCACGGTCGACCACCACCGCGGCTCAGAGGAGAACCAGGCCGGCTGGGAGCACCACGACGCGTCTCTTGTTGACAACGAGTTCGGCCTCATGGACACCCTCCCGGTCTTCCGGAAGGCCGTGGCCCGCGCAGGGCTCGAGGATCAGGTGACAGCCGTGATCGGTCGTTCGACCAGCGTGGCGAAGTGGTGGCATACGCCGGTCAGCCTGCTGTTCATCGACGGGGGCCACGCCGAAGTGCACGCTCAGAACGACTACTCCGGATTCGCCCACTGGGTGATGGCCGGCGGCACGCTGGTGATCCACGACGTCTTCGAGCGGCCGGAGGACGGCGGCCAGGCACCATTCCACCTCTGGCAACGCGCCGTCGACGGAGGGTGCTTCGAACCGCGCGAAACGGTGGGGTCGATGCGAGTGCTAACGCGCACCAGGGGCAGCGCCGGCGAACCAGTCGGATGAGGGGCATTCACACTCAAGCGCAATCTCGCCGAATTCCACGCCGATGCCATGGCCGGTCATGATGCCCGAACCAAACGTCGTTGAAGTCAGCACGTCCCAGGCGAGTATCACTGCCGCTGCCGTGTAGGTCGTGTGCTCGTGCGGCCAGTTGACGTCATCCGGCGTCACGTAGCCAGTCCAGTAGGCGCCGCCCTCTGTGCGGAGATGCTGCATGTCCGCGAACATCTGCTCAGCCCGCGGATCACCGATCGCCTTGAGCGCCATCGCGAGTTCGCACGTCTCGGCCCCTGTGAACCAAGGGTTTTCGCTGACACAGCGAATGCCGAGGCCATCCTCGACGAAGGTGTCCCACCGCGAGGCGAGCATCTCGTCGGCGGCCGCACCGCGTACGGCACCGCCGAGGACGGGGTAGTACCAGTCCATCGAGAAGGTCGACTTGTCGAGGAACTGGTCGCTGTGCTCGCGCAGAGCGTGGCCCAGGCGACCGCCTGCGAGTTCCCATTCGGGTTGCGGCTCGTCCATGATCTCGGCGAGCGCCACCCCGCACCGCAGCGCCTGGTAGATGCTCGAGCTGCCCGCGAGCAGTGCTTCGCGGTTGATCTTGGCCGGACCGTTGGCATCCCACTCGCGAGACCAGGCGATGCCGCCGAACGGCAGCTGCAGGTCGACGACCAGGTCGAGCGCACGACGCACGACCGGCCACATGCGCTCGAGGAACACACGATCACGACGGATCGACCAATGGTGCAGGACGCCGACAGCGATGTAGGCCGCCATGTTGGTCTCAGTGCTGGCGTCCTCGACGACGCCGGCAACGAGCTTCATAGCCCAGGAGCCGTCGACGCGCTGATTGCGCAGGCACCAGTCGTACGCGGCTTCGGCAGCCTCGACCTCGCCACCGACCAAGAGCGCCATGGCACCTTCGACGTGGTTCCACGCGTCGGTGTGCTCGCCGATGGTCCACGGGATCGCGCCGTCAGCCTCCTGCATCGAGGCGATGCTGGCGGCTGTCTGGGCGATCTGCTCGGGCGTCATTCCGCAGCGCCATCTCCAACAGGGCCAATCGGCTTGCGCGCGTAGAGCACCATGCTCTTGCCGATGAACGGGTTGAGCACCTTCTCGGCAAACCGAGTCACCGTGCTGTAGCGCGGCGTCTTCATGATGTCCCAGACCAGAACTTGGTGGTAGGCCTTCACCAGCGGGTTGTCGTCGTTCTTGACGCCGACGGCGCACTTGAGCCACCAGTAGGGCGAGTGCAGACCGTGGGCGTAGTCGATCGACTCGAACACCATGCCGGCGTTCTCGAGCTTGCCGATCAGCTCCTTGTCGGAGTAGATGCGGATGTGCCCGCCCGGGGTGTTGTGATAGTCGTCCGACAGCTTCCAGCAGATGATCTCGGGCAGCCACCGGGGAACGGTTACGGCCATTGTTCCGCCCGGGCGCAGGACGCGCACGAGCTCGTCGATCGCCTGGATGTCGGCGGGAATGTGCTCAAGGATCTCCGAAGCGACGACCCGATCGAACTCGCCGTCGGCGAACGGTAGCGACAGTGCGTCACCCTCCTTGATGTCGGCGGAGGCTCCCTCGGGGACTTCACCGGCTTCCTTCATTGCGCCGAACAAGTCCAGCACATTGGCCAGCTCGTCAGCGTCCTGATCGAAGGCAATGACGTCGGCGCCGAGACGGTACATCTCGAACGCGTGGCGGCCAGCGCCGGCGCCCATGTCAATCACTCGTTCGCCCGGCTTCAGACCGAGTCGGTCGAAATTAACTGTCAGCATTCTTACTTATTCCCCTTCGATCCAACATCAGTCTTCTTCGCCGCGTGGGCGGCGATCACTTCCTCGTATGCGGCGGCGGTGGACTTGGCCACCGCGCCCCAGCTGAACATCTCAAGCACGCGTTCGCGTCCGGCAGTGCCCATCGCCTCGCGGCGTTCGGGGTCGTCCAACAGTTCTGCGATTGCGGCTTCGAGCTCGCCCACGTCACCGGGGGTCACGAGCTTTGCGCAGACGCCGTCTTCGCCGACGACCTCGGGGATTGCACCGGCACGGCTTACGACGAGCGGAGTGGCGCAGGCCATGAGTTCGGCGGTCGGCAGCGAGAAGCCTTCATACAGCGAAGGCACGCAGGCGAGCTCGGCGGAGCCCATCACGTCGACGAGCTCAGCGTCGCTGATGCCATTGACAAACTTCACGTGCTCGGCAATTCCGAGTTCGTCGATGAGTCGCTCGGTTCGCCCGCCTGGAGTCAGCGACGTGACTAGCACCAGCTCTACGTCACGCTCTGTGCGCAGCTTGGCGAACGCCTCGAGCAGTGTGGCGATGCCCTTCATCGGCGCGTCCGCGCTGGCCATTGCGACGAGCCGGCCGGGAACGCGCGGAGCGGTGGGCGGGACGAACACATCGTCGACACCGAGGGTGATGACCTCGAGCCGCGACGGGTCCACGCCGAAGTCCGTGATGATGTCGCGTCGGCTCGACTCGGAGACGGTGAGGATCTTGGGGAGCTGCTTGGCTACCTTCTTTTGCATGCGCAGGAAGCCGTACCAGCGACGAAGGCTGAGCTTCTTGCGAAGTGGGGCATTCGCCAGGTCGATGCGCCGGTCGAAAGTGATTGGGTGATGGATCGTCGTGATCAACGGGAAGCCCAGTTTGGCGATGTCGAGCATGCCGGAGCCGACAGTCTGGTTGTCATGGACGATGTCGAAGTCGCCGACCCGGTCCTTCATCAGCCGCGCGGCCCGCTTCGAGAAGGTTTTGGGCTCGGGGAATCCGGCAGTCCACATCGTGAGGACTTCCTCGACATCAATGAGGTCGCGGAACTCCTTCGGTTTCGGCGTACGGAACGGATCGGGCTCCCTGTAGAGGTCAAGGGAAGGGACCTTGGTCAGTGTGACCCCCGGATCCAGCTCCGGATAGGGCTGGCCCGAGAACACCTCGACGGTATGTCCGAGCGCCACCAGTTCGCGGCTCAGATGGCGGAGGTAGACGCCCTGGCCGCCGCAATGTGGCTTGCTGCGGTAGGACATGAATGCGATACGCAAGTGCTGCCTCCGGTTGAGGTGATCGAACTGTCGTTCTTGGCCAACTTGTTACTGGCACGTAATTATCGCTGAGGCCTACGTCACCTCAGCGAGCGCCACCCTTGCCGCTGTTGCCGGGATAGAAGGAGTGAGTGGCCGTCACCCCGCCGTCGACCGCGAACTCACCCCCGGTGGTGTAGCCGCTCTCGTCACTGGCCAGGTACACATACAACGGGGCGATGTCCTCGGGGGTTCCCACACGTTCCAACGGGACCCGGGTTGCTCCCCACTGCATTGCCATGTCGCCACCGTGTGCCTGCGTCATGGGCGTGTCGATCATGCCCGGGTGCACCGAGTTGACGCGTACGTTGTGCGCGCCGAGCTCGACCGCCGCCGACTTGGTCATGCCGCGGATCGCGAACTTGGTGCCGGCGTAGCCCGTCAGCGACGCCATGCCCGCG
>JBDSQP010000205.1:0-13861 GCA_039929755.1 Aeromicrobium sp.
CGATCTCGGGCTCGATGCCATCCCAGACGAGGACGACTTCGACGACTTCATCTTCAATGTCGACGGGTGGCTGTGCGAGATCAAGGACGCGCAGATCCGCGACGGTCTGCACATCCTCGGTCAGGCGCCCGAAGGCGAAGCGAGGGTCAACCTGGTCCTGTCGATACTGCGCGCGTCACAGATCTGGGGTGGCAACGCCAACGCCCTTCCCGGCCTGCGTGCGGCGCTGGGCCTCAAGGAAAACGCCGAGTCGACCTCGGCGGTCGACGCGATCGAAGAGCAGGCGCGAGCACTCATCCTCGGTATGGAGGCCGCCGACTGGGCCCCCGACGTGGCCGCAACTCTGCACGACGATCCGACCGTTCAGAGGGTCCTGCAGTTCGCCGCCGAACAGGTCGTACCCCGCCTCGCGCAGACGACCGACGAGCTCACTGCGGTTCTGCACGCGCTCGACGGCGGCTTCATCCCCGCCGGGCCCTCGGGCTCTCCGCTGCGTGGGCTCGTCAACGTCTTGCCGACAGGTCGCAACTTCTACACGGTCGACCCCAAGGCCGTGCCGTCCAAGCTCGCCTACGAGACCGGCCAGCGGATGGCCGATTCGCTGATCGAGCGCTATCTGACCGACACAGGCGAATACCCCAAGTCGGTCGGCCTGTCCGTGTGGGGCACTTCGGCCATGCGTACATCTGGCGACGACATCGCCGAGGTCCTGGCACTCATCGGCATACAACTCGAATGGGATCCGGCTTCGCGACGTGTCAACGACATGGCGGTCATACCTCTAGAAGAACTCGGGCGGCCCCGCATCGACGTCACCGTCCGAATCTCCGGTTTCTTCCGCGATGCGTTCCCGCACGTCATCGGCATCCTCGACGATGCGATTCGTATGGTGGCTGAGCTCGACGAGCCGGACGACCAGAACTATGTGCGCGCCCATGCGCAGCGAGATCTTGCCGAGCATGGCGATGAACGTCGATCGACGACTCGCATCTTCGGTTCGAAGCCGGGTGCCTACGGTGCTGGCATCCTGCAAGTCATCGAGTCGGGTAACTGGCGCACTGACAAAGATCTGGCCGAGGTCTACACGACTTGGGGTGGCTTCGCCTATGGCCGGGATCTCGATGGTGCGCCCGCCGAAGAGGACATGCGCGCCAACTACAAGCGCATCGCCGTCGCGGCAAAGAACACCGACACCCGCGAACACGACATCGCCGACTCCGACGACTACTTCCAGTACCACGGAGGAATGGTCGCGACGGTCCGCGCACTGACGGGCACGGCTCCCAAGGCCTACATCGGCGACTCGACAACACCCGATGCCGTGCGTACGCGTTCGCTTGCCGAAGAGACTGCCCGCGTCTTCCGTGCCCGCGTCGTCAACCCGCGCTGGATCACCGCGATGCAGCGGCATGGCTACAAGGGCGCGTTCGAACTCGCCGCGACGGTTGACTACCTGTTCGGCTACGACGCCACGACCGGCGTCGTCAAGGACTGGATGTACGACACGCTGGCCAAGACGTACGTGCTTGACGCCGACAACCAGGAGTTCATGCGTCGTGCCAACCCTTGGGCGCTGCGCGGCATCATCGAACGCCTCAACGAGGCCGCCGACCGCGAACTCTGGGCCGAACCTGATGCCGAGGTCCTCGCCGACATGCGCCAGGTCTACCTCGACATCGAAGGCGATCTCGAGGACTCTTCGGCGGAGCTGGGCAAATGACCCGCCGCGTGCGGCTGATCGGCATCGGCTCGGGGCATCCCGATCAGGTGACCGTCGAGGCGGCACGCGCGCTCAACTCGGTCGATTACTTCATCGTCTCGGACAAATCGAACGGCACGGAGGACCTCATACGTCTTCGCGAGGAGATTTGTCGTCAGCACATCGAGGGTGACTGGCGAATCGTGGGCGTACGGGATCCGGAACGAGACCGCGATGCGACCTCGACGTCGGAGGTTGCCGATTACGAAAAGGCCGTGACCGACTGGCATGAAGCACGTGCCATCGCCTACGAACAGGCCCTCATCGACAATCCGGGAGACGCCGGTTTTCTCGTCTGGGGCGACCCCGCGTTCTACGACTCATCCGTTCGCATCGTGGAGCGCATACTGGCGCGCGGCAATGTCGAGTTCGAGTACGACGTCATCCCCGGCATCTCGAGCGTGCAAGTTCTTGCTTCCCGCCACAAGATCGTGCTCCATGGCATCGGTGAACCATTAATGGTCACGACCGGTCGCCGGCTTCACGAGGCGGTGGCTGCGGGACTCGACAACATCGTGGTCATGCTCAATGCGGGCTTTGCCGCCGCCGACCTTGTCGATCGTGGCGACTGGAACATCTGGTGGGGCACCAACCTGGGTACCAAGGACGAAGTCCTGATCGCCGGAAGCCTCGATGAAGTTTGCGAACAGATCATGGCGGCGCGGGTCGAGGTGAAGGAATCCGCAGGGTGGGTGATGGACATCTACCTGCTGAAGCGAGCTTGAGTTCAGGCCTCTTCGCGTAGCCGTGGCTCGGTGGCGTTGGCCGGCCTGATGCCGTGCTTGTCGGCATAGAACGCACGCACGAGATCCATGTCCGCACTCACGCTGTCCGTCGGGTGAAATGTCGGCCCAAACCCCATCGTCTTGGTGGGCGGCTCGAAGAATGCGAGCGTGACCGGCAATCCGGTCTCCTTGGCAATGCGAAGGAATCCCGACTTCCAATAGTCGCCCTTGCCGCGGGTTCCCTCCGCCGCGATGATCAGGCGGAACGGCTCGCCGGTTGCGGCCTCGCTGACCAGTTCACGGACCCTGCCGCTCGGGTTGGCTCGGTCGAGCGGCACTCCGCCAAATCCACGGAGCACCCAACCGAGCGGCCCGCGGAAGAGTTCCCTCTTTACGAGCACGCGTGGGTGAGCGCCGCCGTGCCACATCACCAGAAGCATCGTGATGAAGTCCCAGTTCGAGGTGTGCGGTGCGCCAACGATGATTCCGGTGGGCGGCACGTCACCGACCATTTGATAGCGCATCACACGCACGATCGTCCGGGCCAGCCGTTGCCTCATCATGGCGTGATCCTACTGGCGTCAACCGCGGGCATGGGCGAGGACCCAGTCGACGAATGGAGTCGCCTCGCGCCAGTCGGCGCGGACCCAATCGGCCAGTTCGGGTGTATGGATGAACGGCTCGAAGCCGTAGTCCTTGGCGAGCGTCATCGACTTGTGGCGAAGCAACTCGATTCGGGGATGGTCGACGTCATAGCCACGCGGGGAGGTCTTGAGAGTGTCGCCGCCCAACGTCCAGCCCGATGCCTGAAGGTCGGCGATGATCTGCTCGAGTTGGGCGCCGTGGGCATCGTCGACGATGGCTTCGCGAATCGTCGCCAGACGTGCGGCTGAGGCGTCGTAGAACCCGACGCCGACCCGAACTCCGGACGCACCGACCTGGACGTACCAACCGGTCGCGGGTCCGCTGGGGACGAATGCGCCCTGAGCTGTCTTGTAGGGCGTCTTGTCCTTGGAGAACCGGACGTCGCGGTAGGGACGAAACACCTTTGCTTCGCCGAACTCTTCGCCGAGCAACGCGGTCAGCGCCTTCATGGGGCCTGCCACTGCCTTCACGTAGACGTCCTTGTGTGCGTCCCAGAACGTCTTGCTGTTGTCGACTTCGAGATCGTCATAGAAGTCGAGGGCAGCCTCGGGGAATCCGGTGAAGTCGGGCATGCGAGTGAGAATACGCGCGCGGTCACTCAGTGTGGTGACGTACCTGGTCCCGTGCCTCGCCGAACCTCACGACCTCATAGGCAACCAGGGCAGTCAGTGTCGCGGCGACCAGGGCCAGCGAAGCCAGAGCCGGCAGATGCCAGGCCACGGGAATCAGGATCAGGAGCGCGAGGGCGGCAATGCTTCGGTGGATATTCCAGCTGCCCACATTGCGTCGCCGGAACGCCACATG
Organism: Aeromicrobium sp.; assembly: GCA_039929755.1. Taxonomy (GTDB): domain Bacteria; phylum Actinomycetota; class Actinomycetes; order Propionibacteriales; family Nocardioidaceae; genus JACMOZ01. The sequence continues at coordinate 3,934 of JBDSQP010000205.1, forward strand.
GCCGAGCAGATGTACGGCGACCCCGACATAGAGAGCGACGAGCGGCACTCCAGTGAGCGCATCGGTGAGGGTGTGATGATCCGTATCGGACACATACGTAAGGGTCTTCTTGAGCCCGAGCGCAAGAAAGATGATCGAGATGACGATCGGGAAATGCAGGTATGTGTAGGAGTCGCGTGCCAGCAGGCTGCGGGCTTCGCCCTGCGTCGAGGTGAGTACGCCTTCAGCAACGTGGGCGACAACGTCGAAGTAGAGCCACCACAGGCAGACCGAAATCACGACACCGAGAACGGCGGCCACGATCACCGCGATCGAGACTGGCTTGCCGGTTACGCCGACGCCGATGGCAACGAGTGACTCACCCAGGGCCACGATGACGATCAGTCCGTGCCGCTCGGCAAAGTGGCCGGGACTCGGCAAGCGCCACCCGGAATTTCCTGCCAGCCAGATGCCGGAATAGTCGACCAGCAGTGCAAGCGCCCACAGCCCCGTTTGGTAGGGCGGGCCGAGCGCACCGCCCAGCACCAGCAGGCTCGCGGCTCCCGCGACAGGGATCGCGGTGACCATGAGTTGGCGCCGAAGTCCGGCATCGTCGCCGGCGGCAATGTAGTAACAAGCAAGGTGCGCCATACGTACGAACGCGTAGCACGCGGCAAACACGAACGGCGCGAACAATCCGCCGGGGAGATCCTGGAACGACTCTGGGATCGTCAGTGCCACGATGAACATGGCGGCCAGGGCCGCGATGACGGTTGCCCGGACGATGCCTTCCTCCGCGTGTGCCTGGTTGCCGAGCCAGGCATACGAACACCAAGCCCACCAGAGCAACGCGAGCAGCACTAGACCCCTCAGGGCCCCGGTCGGTGTCGGATTGTCGGCCATAAGTTGCGTGACCTGCGTGAAGGCGAAGACGAAAACCAGATCGAAGAGCAACTCCAAAGTGGTGACGGAGTGCGTTTCGTCGGTCGGTTGTATGCGCCGGAACGTCGAGCGAGTCGTTGCCATGGATGGATGCTACAGATGGAGAACGACAGCGTTAGGGGGTCAGGAGCACTTTTCCAGCGGCCTTGCGGTCGTCGATCAGTGCGAGCGCGTCAGCCGCGTCGGCCAGCGCAAAGGTCTCGCCGATGACCGGATCGAGCGCACCGGATTCGATGTGAGGGAGTATGGCCGCCCATTGCTCGGCAATCATGCCCGGACGGGCCAGGACGTATGCTCCCCAGCCGACGCCGACGACCGCCAGGTTGTTGAGGAGAAGCCGGTTGACCTGGACCGTCGGGATGTCTCCATCGGTGAAGCCGATCACGAGAAGCCGGCCATCATCCTTGAGACAACGCAGCGAATCGGTGAAACGGTCACCTCCCACGGGATCGACGACCAGGTCGACACCGCCTTTGGCCTTGACTGCGTCCTTGAAACCATCGACCAACACGAATTCGTCTGCACCCGCTTCGAGCGCAATTGCGCCCTTTTCGGGCGTCGAGGTCACCGCGATCACCTGACCCGAACCGAAGGCCTTGGCGATCTGGATCGCCGCCGTCCCGACGCCTCCGGCTGCGCCGTGCACGAGGACCGATTCTCCTTGAGCCATATGGCCCCGCTTGATGAGGGAAAAGTAGGCGGTGAGGTAGTTGAGGGGGATCGAGGCGGCCTGTTCGAACGACACGGAGTCGGGCAAACCGAACACCATGTCTGCCTGGGCAACGGCTTGCTCAGCAAAACCGCCGAGAAGGCAGAAACCCGCCACGCGGTCACCCGGCCTGAACCCGGTCGCCTCATCGGCGGCAAGGACTTCGCCGGCAACTTCTGAGCCCGGGGTGAACGGCAGAGGTGGCTTGAGCTGGTAGAGACCGCGAGTCTGTAGGACTTCGGGGAACGAGACGCCGGAGGCCTTGACTGTGATGACGACCTGGCCTTCCGCGGCCACGGGCTCGTCGACGTCTACGAGTTCTACGGCCTTCGGGCCATCGAGGGTCTTGATCTGGATTGCCTTCATACGGGCACACTACACAGCGCAGAACGCGGGCCGATTATGCTCTATGGATGCAGACCCAGGTGATCCGTTCGGTGGACTCTTGGCTGCTCGAGGTCGCCAATTGGCATCGCCATGAGGCTCTCACCTGGTTCGCACGGTTGGTGATGACAGCAGGTCACACGGTCCGTGGTGTCGCTGTGCTTGGAACGATTGCCCTGCTGATCGTGATTGCTCTGCGCCTCTGGCGTCCCAGCATCGCGGCCGTCATGGCCTCCTTCGCCGCCGGACAGACAGCCGACATTCTCAAGGATGTGATCGGAAGGCCGAGGCCACCTGCTTCGCTCGCGATCGTGCCTGCCTACGGCTTCTCCATGCCATCGTCGGTCGCAGCCACGACGAGCGCGGCGGCGGTCGCTTTTATTCTTGCAATTCGCTGGAAATCCGGGCGCCTGCAAATGCTGTGCTCGACAGTCGCCGCGATTGCTGTCGTCGGAGTTGGCGTCTGCATGGTCTACCTCGGGGCGCACTGGGCAAGCGACGTGTTCGCCGGATGGGTGCTCGGCTCGGCATTTGGCGTTGTCGCGGGTCTGGTCTTTCGCGAGCGTAAGAAAGACTCTGCCCCTGACAAACCTAGTGAGCGCGTGCCTTCAGCCTGACCGGTGCCTTGTCCTCGGGAACGTTCGTGATGTTTCGGAGCTTGTTGGTGGTCGGCAGTTCTGCCACCACCTCGTAGCGCTGCAGGATCTCCCGCAAAACCGCGGTGCCCTCCATGAGCGAAAAGCCGGCGCCGATGCACCGGCGCACGCCGCCGCCGAAGGGGATCCAGGTGTTGGGCGCAACATGTTCGTCGAGGAAACGCCGAGGCCGGTATGTCGCCGAGTCGTCGAAGTTGCGTGAATGCGACAACATGATCGACGGGGCGACGGTGTCACCTCGTGGGAGCGACCAACCGCCGATGACCTGCGGCGACTTGAGCGTCCGGGCCACGAAGTCGATCACCGGATGCAGGCGCATAGCCTCCTTGAGGCACGCTTCGAGGAATGCATCATCACCTTCGTCAGCGGCCTTGAGTGCGGCTTGCATGATCTCGGGATCGCGACCCAGTTCATGCAGGGTGAATGAGAGCGCCGAGGCAGTCGTTTCGTGGCCGGCGAGCATCAGCGTCACGAGTTGGTCACGCAATTCGGCATCGGTCAAAGGTTCATGGCTGTCATCGTCGCCCTTGCCGACCCTGAGCAGTCGGGACAAAACGTCCTCGCGGCTGTCGAGGTCCGCGGCGGCCCGGCGCTCGGCGATCTCGGCATACAGGAGTTCATCGACCCTTTGCTGATTCTGGAAATAGCTCTTCCACGGCGGCAGCGCGAACAGTCTCGGGTAGGACCAGGCGAGAAGCATCTTGGCATCGATGTTGACCATTCGATTGACCATGGGTCGAAGAACTGCGAGTCGCTTCTCGTCGGTGACACCGAAAACGACCTGAAGGATGACCTCGAGCGTGACGGCATTCATCCGGTCGAGGGTGACGAGCGTCTGGCCATCCTTCCATCTCTCGATCTCATCCTTGGCGATCGATTCGACGATGGATTGATAACCGCGAAGGGCCGCGCCGTTGAATGCGGGCATGAGGAGTTTGCGGGCCCGCATGTGTTCGGAGTCGTCGGTGAGCAGCAGCGAGTGTTCACCCATGACGGGCTTGAGGATGGAGTTGCCCTCGCCCGCATGGAACTGCGATGGGTCGCCAGCGAAGATCTCTTTGATGTCTTCGGGCCGGCTGAACACGACGATGCGCCTGGGTCCGGGAAGGATCCGAACCGAGAACGTATCGCCATATTTGGCGTGGTACTTCTTCATGATCTTCGTCCGGTGGCGGATGAAGAACCACGTCATCACCAACGGGGGCGTTGAGGGGCCCGGGGGCATCCCCTCGTGGGTGATTGCCGCCGTGCCCGTGGTCATGCCGCCTGCTCCCAGCTGAAATCGGAGCTCTCGACCTTGCGGGTCTCCCACCAGTACTGGAACGTGAACTTGGGCCAGATCGTACGGTTCTTGCCGTGGCTGTCGAGATACCAGCTGGTGCAACCGCCTGTGGTCCAGATGCCCTTGGAGACACGCCTCTGGACCTCCTCGTTGAATTCGGTCTGAGCCTCGAGTGTGGCTTCGGCCGCGGCCGCTCCGCGCTTCTGCATCTCATCGAGCATCTTGATGATGAACTTCGTCTGCTGCTCGATCATGAAGACCACCGAGTTGTGGCCGAGGGCCGTGTTGGGGCCGAGCATGAAGTAGAGGTTCGGGAAGTTGTGGACCGTCATGCCCAGGTATGTCTCGACACCGCCGTCCCTGAATTGCGTGGCGAGGTCGATGCCTTTGCGGCCCTTGATGTCGAGGTAGTCGAACGCGTCGACGACGTGGAAACCGGTGCCCCAGATGATGATGTCCGCTTCGTGCTTGACGCCGTTCGCGTCGATGACACCGTCCGAAACGATCTCCGCGACGCCATCGGTGTTGAGCTCGACATTGTCGCGAAGGAAAGTCGGGTAGTACGTGTTCGACTGGAGAACGCGCTTGCAGCCGAGGCGATAGTCGGGCGTGAGCTTGGCGCGCAACTCATCGTCGGGGATGGCCTTCTTGAGGTAGCGCGTGACGATCTTCTCCGCGAAAGGCAGCACGTTGAGGTGGCCATTGAAGGCGATCGCGCGGGACTCGAGGCCCCAATAGAGGGCACTGCGGTAGGCGCGGGTCGTGCCGGGAACCTTGTTGAACACCGTCTTCTTGGCCTTCGAGGTCGGCTTGTCCTTTTTGGGCAGAACCCAGGCCGGCGTGCGCTGGAAGACGGTCAGCTGGTCAACTTCCTGGGCAATGATCGGGATGAACTGGATCGCGCTGGCACCGGTGCCGATGACGACGACCTTCTTGCCCTTGAGATCGACATTGTGATTCCAGCCGGCCGAATGGAACATCGGGCCGACGAATGTTTCGGCGCCCTTGACCTCGGGAATGTTGGGGATGTGCAGACCGCCGACGCCTGCCACGAGGACGCGGGCGACATACGTCTCGCCGTTCGTGGTGATGGTCCACTGCTTGGCGTCTTCGTCCCAACTGGCGCCCTTGACCTCGACGCCGAAGTCGATTTTGGGGCGGATGCCTTTTTCGTCGGCGACCTTGCGCATGTAGGCCCAGATCTCGGGCTGACCGGAAAAGTTCTTGCTCCAGTCGTTGTTCAACTCATACGAGAAGGAGTACATGTGACTCGGGATATCGCATTCGCAGCCGGGGTAGGTGTTGTCCCGCCACGTGCCGCCGACGTCCTGCGCCTTTTCGAGCACGACGAAGTCCTCGCGTCCGGACTCCTGGAGCTTGATGGCCATGCCCATGCCAGAGAAGCCGGTGCCTACGATGACGATATCTTTGGTAATCACGTTTCGGATACTATCGGTATCTGGAATACTTGCCAATGTGATCTGGTCCACACATATTTTGTCGAGCAATGCTTTTTGGATGTACACCGATGAGGGGGACGTATGAGCGTCAGTGATTCGCCGACGGTGAGCAGGGCCGAGCGTCAGGCGCAGACGCGGGAGAGTCTCATCGAGACCGCACGCGAGATGTTCCTCGACGACGGCTATGCGGCGACCTCGCTCGACCGGGTTGCGCTCAAAGCCGGGTTCTCCAAGGGCGCCGTCTATTCGAACTTCGGCGGCAAGGAAGAACTTTGCATGGCCGTGCTCGACACGATCCACGAAGAGCAGATCGAGGGGGTCCTGACGGCATTCGCGCAGGACACCGATCTCGACGGTCGCATCAGCGCGTTCGTCGCATGGGCGCGTGTGGGCCTAGGCCAGCCGCGGTGGACCGCGCTCGAGGTCGAGTTTGCGGGCGTCGCCAGGCAGAGCCCGTATGTCGCCGAAGAACTCGTCAAGCGACACAGGGAAATCACGGCTGGGCTCGCCCAGATGATCGAAAGCGTCATCGAGCAGGAGGGCGTCGAGATTGATCTGACGCCGAGCCAGGTCGCCACAGCATTACTGAGCCTGGGTATTGGGTTGGGCGCGATGCGCTCCCTCGACGGCACTCTCGACGTTGACGTCTTCGGTTTGGTCATCAAGTCCTTGATCGGTGGGCAGCACTGATCGGCGGAATGGGCTAAGGCGCGGGAACGACCTTCAGGATCTTGTCGTCCGTGCCGTTGGACGTGGTGATGTAGAGCGCACCGTCGGGGCCTTGAACGGTTCCGCGAAGCCGCCCGTATGTCGTGTTGAGGGTGTCGGTGCGCGAACCGGCAATGTAGGTGCCGTTGGGCTGGAATCTCAGGAACATCAGCGTTTGGTTCTTGAGGATCGACACGGCGAGCGCACCATTCAGTGCGCCCCATTGTGAGCCATAGACGAACGTTCCTCCGCTGGTGGCGAGCGTTGGAAACCCTGAACGCCACCGTGCGCCGTACTGCGCGCCTGGGAGGTTGAAGTCGGTCATCGGGACGGATTCGTTGTACGCAGGATCGCGCGCCTGCTTGCGCACAGGGTTCCAGCCCGCGTTGCCGCCCGCGCGCAGCAGATTGACCTCATCGTCACGATCGGAGCCTTGTTCGACCGACCACATGATGCCATCGGAACGCAGGGCAAGACCCTGGACGTTGCGGTGACCGTAGCTCCAGATGCGTCGGGTCATCGTATTGGTGCTAGTGATGAACGGATTCCTGTCGCCGGATTGGTCCCAGCCCGCTCCCGTACGACCGTCAACCCGCAACACCTTGCCGCCAGCGGACTTGAGGTTCTGTGGATTCGTGCCGGTTGCAGCATCACCGGTACCGATGAACAGGATCTGTCCGGCACCCTTCTGCAGAGAGCAGCCGGCATGGCGGCCCGAGGTCGAAGGCAACCCCGCGACAATCGTGCGAACCCACGACGCCTTGTTGTTGGTGCCGAGGTGCCAACGGACGACCCGGACGTCCTGCTTGGTCGCGTCTTTGAAGCCGTGACACGTGAAGAAATCGTGCGTGATGGCGAAGTCGCGCGCGAGTTCGATCGACATCAGGCCCGTCTCCCCGCTATGCCACATTGTTGATTGGTTTTCGAGGACGACCGAGGTGCTCCCGTCGGTCTTGCGGAGCGTTATCCGTTCACGATCCCGCTCGGTGTAGAGCATTGACCCATCGGGCAAGAAGGCAAGATCCCAGGGAATCTGGAGCCCGGCCTTGACGACCACGACATTGAGACTCGGGACGAGGTCGGCGGCCTGGCCGGGTGTCTGCAGGAGCCCGAACACGAGAAGGGCCGAGGCTGCGGTGGCGGTCGCGAGTAATCGGCGACGCAAGGAGTTCATATGCCAGCGTAAGTCTTAGTGGGTTCGACCCTCAGAATCTTGTCGTCTGAGCAGGCGGGCTAGTAGCCGCCGTTGTCCTCGAAGCGCTTGAAGCTTGCCGCGATTTCGGCTTCGGCCTCGACGCGACCGGTCCAGCTGGCGCCTTCTACGGACTTGCCGGGCTCGAGGTCCTTGTAGACCTCGAAGAAGTGCTGAATTTCGAGACGGTCGAATTCAGGCACGTGGTGGATGTCGCGGAGGTGCTCCTGGCGCGGATCCGAGGCAGGAACGCAGAGGACCTTGTCGTCGCCGCCGGCCTCGTCGGTCATACGGAACATGCCGATCGCGCGGCACTTGATGAGGCAACCGGGGAACGTGGGCTCGGAAAGCAGGACGAGGGCGTCGAGGGGGTCGGTGTCGAGGCCGAGCGTGTTGTCGATGAAGCCGTAGTCGGCCGGGTATTGAGTGGAGGTGAAGAGCGTCCGGTCGAGGCGGATGCGGTGTGAATCGTGGTCGACTTCGTACTTGTTGCGGACTCCCTTGGGGATTTCCACGGTGACGTCGAAAATCACTTTTCCTCCGACTGTGTAGGTGCTCGCGCGGGCGCGGTCAAAACTGTGATCAGGGACTTATAGTCTCTCGCATATGGTCACCGAACGCTCCGGCAGGGTCACGAGGCAACGCGGCGCTTTGGTGATTCCGCTGGTTGCAGTCGCGGCCCTGTTCCTTGCGGTGATCGGGACCTACCGGATCGGGCAGCTCAACCGATACATCTGCGATGGCCCTTGCGGCGCCAAGTATGTCGAGCCGCCCGAGGAGCTGGGTCTGGTCGTTCAACGTCCGATAGTTCCAGACCTTGTGCGGGCGAGTGCCCTCGACAAGGCCAAGGTGGAGTCGGCGGTGAGCTCCCAGCTGAGGCAGTCCGCCCTGGGCAGTCAGGTCGGTTTCGTCGCCCTTGACCCCAAGACAGGCGCGACCCTCACTTCGCGCGGATCGGGCTCGATGACCCCGGCCTCGACCACCAAGGTCCTCACCGCATTCGCCGCTTTGACTGCAATTGACTCCCAGACGCGCTTCGCCACCCGGGTCGTCAGCGACAAGGCGGGGTCGATTGTCCTGGTCGGCGGCGGTGACCCCTACCTCGACATCCGGAAACCGAAAACTGCCTTGTATGCGCACTCCGCGAACCTCACCGAACTGGCTTCGCGCACGGCACGAGCGCTCCGGAAGGCCGGGACGAAATCGGTGTCCCTCGGCTTCGACGACTCCCTCTTCAGCGGCCCGGACGTCAGTTCGCGGTGGCCCGCGTCGTATGTCACGGGCAACATCGTGACCCCGGTCAGCGCTTTGTGGGCCGCCCAAGGGGTGGGAGCCAACGGCGTCCGGTCGCGCAATCCCGCGCAGAGCGCCGCGGCCGAATTCTCCGGACTGCTGTCGAAGGACGGGATCACGGTCCGAGCTGGAACGTCGCGAACGAAAGCCACGCAGGCCGCAAGCAAAGTCGCCTGGGTCGAAAGCGCGACGGTCGCCCAAATCCTCGAGTCGACGATTCAGCACAGCGACAACGAGGCCGCCGAGGTCATGCTCCGACATGTCGCGGTGGCCAAGGGCAAGCCCGGAACGTTCGATGCCGGCGTGTCCGCTGTCGACGAGATCCTGGATGCAGCCGGAATCGACACCGGCGGCCTCCGCCTCTTCGATGGCAGCGGACTTTCCCGTGACAACCTGATTTCACCGCTGACCCTCGCCCAGACCGTTCGCGCGGCCACGGTCGAAGGGCCCGTCGACAGTTTTGTGTCGGATCTGCCAGTCGGCGGGTTCAGCGGTTCCATCTATCAGCGATTCAACGGCAACGCCATCGCCGGCCGCGGCGTCGTACGAGCCAAAACCGGTACTCTGACCGGCGTCAACAGCCTCACCGGGATCGTCAATGACGCAGACGGCCGGGCGATCGTGTTCGCCGTTATGGCCGACAAGACCAAAGCCATACCTCCGCTGGAAGCAAAGGCGGCACTCGACAACGTCGTCGCCGCTCTGGCCCGCTGCCACTGTGGTGAATAGCGAGTGGTTCATAGCGAGTGGTGAATAGTGAGTGGTCAATAGCGGGGATTGGGCCACGGGTCGTACCGTTGCGTCATGATCGATTGGGATTTCGCCCTCAGTACGGCCGGCAAACTTGCCCGGCCCGGTCCGCAGATTTCTGCGGCAGAGGTTGCCGAGGCCGTCGCCGAACTGCGTGAGGGCGCCTTGCTCTCCGAGGGCCCGGTGCGCGAATTCACCAATCTTCACGCGAAGTCCGCAACGGCGCCGATCCTTGTCGTTGATCGTCCACGCTGGGTCGAAGCCAATCTCGAGAGCTTCAGAGTCCTGATGGATCCGCTGATGACCAAGCTCCTCGCCGCCAACAAGGCTCCCGGCCCCGTCGGCAGAGCCATCGGCAGCAAGATCAGCGGCGCCGAGCTCGGTGCCCTGATGGCCTTCATGTCATCCAAGGTCCTTGGCCAGTTCGATCCGTTCTGGACCGGCGGCAATGGCGAGAGCGGCCGCCTGTTGCTCGTCGCCCCCAATATCGTTCAGGCCGAACGCCAACTCGATGTCGACCCGCATGATTTCCGTCTGTGGGTATGCCTTCACGAAGAAACCCACCGCGTGCAG
>JBDSQP010000206.1:0-11303 GCA_039929755.1 Aeromicrobium sp.
ACGACCGGCAACTTCGACATCATCACGGTCGAGCACTTCGAGAAGATGAAGCACCAGGCGATCGTCGGCAACATCGGCCACTTCGACAACGAAATCAACATGGCCGGCCTCGCCAAGATCCCCGGCATCGTCAAGGATGAGATCAAGCCCCAGGTCCACCAGTGGATCTTCGAGGATGGCAAGAAGATCATCGTGCTGTCCGAGGGGCGTCTGCTCAACCTTGGCAACGCGACTGGTCACCCGTCTTTCGTGATGTCCAACTCGTTCACGAACCAGGTCCTCGCGCAGATCGAGCTCTACACGAAGTCCGGCCAGTACGAGCTCGGCGTGCACGTCCTGCCGAAGCACCTCGACGAAGAGGTCGCCCGTCTTCACCTCGACGCTCTCGGGGTCGAACTGACGGAGCTCACCAAGGCCCAGGCTGCTTACCTCGGTGTCGACGTTGCGGGCCCCTACAAGTCGGATCTCTACCGTTACTGAGATCGGCTGACATGAGCTATCGCCGGAACAAACGCGACCGGGTGCTCGTCGTCGACGACGACGCTTCGCTCGCGGAAATGCTGACAATCGTCCTTGAGGGCGAAGGTCTGGCGACGGCAGTATGTCGCTCCGGTGATCAGGTCATGGCGGTCTTCAACGAGTTCAAACCTGACGTGGTTCTACTCGATCTGATGCTTCCGGGTCTTGATGGCATGAAGGTCTGCCGCAAGATCCGGGAGAAGTCGGCTGTCCCGATCATCATGTTGACCGCCAAGACAGACACAGGTGACGTCGTACGAGGGCTCGAAGCCGGAGCCGACGACTACATCACCAAACCGTTCAAGAACCAGGAACTAGTAGCGCGCGTGCGCGCCCGACTCCGACGCACAGATCAGCTCGACGAGCCCCTCGTTTTCGGTGACATCGTGCTTGATCCGGCCGGGCATACGGTCACTCGCAAGGGCGAAGGTCTCGATCTGACCCCGCTCGAGTTCGATCTGTTGGCGTGTCTGCTCAGCACCCCCGAACAGGTATTCAGCCGCGAAAAGCTCCTGCAGCAGGTGTGGGGCTACCACCATCCCGGTGACACGAAACTGGTCAACGTCCACATGACCCGACTGCGGTCCAAGATCGAGGACGACGCCGAAAACCCCCAGGTCATCAAGACTGTGCGTGGAATCGGTTATCAAGCTGTGACCCAGTAGGCCGAGGCAGGCATGCGTTCGCTGGCCGGTTTGTGGCGTCGTTCGATCCAGACACGGGTCGTGACGAGCACCATCGTGCTGAGTGCCCTCGTGATCTCGCTGACCGGCTGGGCCTTGCTGCGAGACGTAGCGAGCGGGCTTGCCGACAGCCGTCGTACTGCAGCGATCTCCGAGGCGCGCTCCGGTTTCGAATACGCCCAGCAGCAGATCGACGCGGCAGTCGAGACCGAACCTGCGACCCAGTCGCAGACCCTTACCCAGATGGTGGACTCTCTCACCAGCAGCCGTGGGGCCAAACGCACATATGAGCTCGTTCTTGAGGGCCCGCTGTCCCCGGGCTCGGGTCAGGTTCCGGTCCGATCATCGGCCGCGGTTGTCACGGGATCCCTGCCGAGAGACCTCACATCCCGCGTCGAGGGCACGGGCGGCATCTTCTGGCGCTATTCGCGGCTCGGCCTGCTCGGATCATCCGACCTCGAGCCGGGCGTCGTCGTCGGAAGCCAGTTGCACGTTCCCGGTACCGGCGACACGTACGCGCTCTACTACCTCTTCTCGATGGCCGAACAGCAGTCGACGCTCGACCTCGTCCGCCAGGCCTTGCTTTTGGGCGGCTTGGCGATGGTTCTCATGGTCGGCGGCGTGGCCTGGCTCGTCTCGCGGCAAGTGCTCAACCCCGTGCGTCTGGCCCGACGCATTGCCGAACGCTATGCCAGCGGCAGTCTCGAGCAGCGTATGCACGTCAATGGCCAGGACGACATCGCCCGGCTGAGCACCTCGTTCAATCAGATGGCGGCCAGTTTGCAGAGCCAGATCCGCAGGCTTGAGAATCTCTCACGCCTTCAGCAGCGATTCGTGTCGGACGTGTCTCACGAACTTCGTACGCCTCTCACCACCGTCAGGATGGCGAGCGACGTGCTTCACGACAACCGCAAGTCATTCGACGTGCAGACCGCGCGCGCAGCAGAGCTCCTGCAGAATGAACTCGGCCGGTTCGAGGATCTCTTGTCGGACCTGCTCGACTTGAGTCGATTCGATGCGGGAGCCGCACAGCTGGAACTCGACACGATCGACCTGAGCGAGATCGCCCGAGGCGCCGCAGACAACCCGATGATCAAGCGCAAAGGCATCAAAGTCGTACTCATCAACGCCGATCAGCCGGCGATCGTCGAGGCCGACATACGTCGGATCGACAGGATAGTGCGCAACCTGCTGACCAACGCTGCGAAATACGGGGGTTCCGACCGCATCGAGATCGAGGTCGGTCAGAACGAGGGATGCGTATCCCTTGCGGTGCGCGATTTCGGCGTAGGCCTCTCGGGCGACGAAAACCTACGCGTCTTCGATCGGTTCTGGCGCGCGGATCCTGCGAGAACCCAGGGCGGGACCGGCCTCGGATTGCCGATCTCCAAGGAGGACGCCGAGCTTCATGGCGGAACTCTCAAGGCTTGGGGCAAGCGCGGCGAGGGCAGTGAATTCATCCTGACGATTCCCAAGCCCGAGGGGTCGGCACATCCTCCCGCGATCGTGTCGGTATTCGCATGAAACAAAATCTTGTGAGGAATGGACTCATAGTGGTCGCCTCCGTGTTGGCATTGGCGAGTTGCGCGCGGATCCCCGACAGCGGCCCTGTCTCCAAGGTCGGCGTCGACCGCGGGACGGATGAAAACACTGTCCGCTATTCACCTGCCGGCCCGGCCAACGACGCGAGTCCTCAGCAAATCGTTCGCGGATACCTCGACGCGATGCTCGCCTATCCCGTGTCGACGGGCACCGCCTCCGCATTCCTGACTCCAGAAGCCGCCCGGGATTGGAAGTCGTCAGCAGGGGTTGAGGTCTACGAGGCACCTGATGTTTCGACACCCGTGATCCGTGACAATGGCGGGGGAGTCGAGAGGCCTTCGGCCCGAGTGTCACTCAACCTGGTCGAGGACGCGAAACTGGATAGACAGGGGCGTTTCTCCCGGGTCAACGCGCGCAAGAACTTCACCTTCCGGCTGGTCAGCACCGGTGGGCAGTGGCGGATTGACAATCCGCAGCCCGGATTCCTGGTCAACCAGAAGTTCTTCGACGACTACTACCGGCCCTTCAACGACTACTTCTTCGACCGATCGGGCAAGCGCCTGGTCGCAATGCCAATCTACGTCCCGGTCGGAGACCAGCTCTCGACGGCGCTGATTTCGAGCCTGCTCGTGGGTCCGGGCAATCTGATCAACAGCTCGGCCCGTACGTATCTCCCCAAGGACGCCCAACTCCGCACGTCCGTGCCGCTGCGCAATGACGGACTGGCCGAAGTCCAGTTCCGAGGTGATCTGACGTCGCTTCCGACGAGTGCGCAGGCGCGCCTGTCGGCGCAGATCACCTGGACGCTGCGGCAGGTCGATCGCGTGTCGGGCGTTCGAATCATCGGCGGTGACAACGTGCTCTACCCGGGCGACCGCGGCGTTCAGTCGGTCGATTCCTGGCAAACATTCGGGCCACGCTTCGGTGATGGCGGGTTCTACGGGCTGCAGAAGAATCGCATCGTCAAACTCAGTGGCAGGGCGGTCGACCCTGTGGAAGGGCCGTGGGGCTCAAATGCGCGTGGGGCAGTTTCACTGGCAGTCGACTCGGGAAATGTCGCGGTGGTCGGCAAAGGACGTACGAGTCTGCTGATCGGCTCGTTCGCCAAGAAGAACGTGGCGACGATCAATGGCCACAACTTGCTGAGCCCGCTCTGGGACGATTCCGACGGCGTATGGGCGGTCGACACATCCGGTGGTGATACTCGCGTGCGCATCGTGAAAGGCAAGGCGGTCCGTCAGTTGGCGATCGGACGGCTCGCAGCATTCGATGTCCGGTCATTCGCCCTCTCACCGGACGGCTCGCGATACTCACTCATTGCCGAAGTCGGCACCGGTTCGCAGGTGTATGCCGGTTCCGTACTCCGCGACTCGAGCGACAGTGTCGTTTCACTTGGCGCACCTACACACCTCCAGGGCAACGGTTCGACGTTCACCAAACCGAGATCAATGTCGTGGGCGAACGACACGACGGTCACATTCCTCGCCGATGACGACGTGGTCGGCACGCAGATCTTCCAGGCGCGAATCGACGGATCGATGGTCAGCGGGGGAACGGCCAGCAGCGGTCCGCTCCTGCCCAATATCGATGCCGTCTCATTCGCGACGACTGGCGGAGACCGCCCGGTGCGCTACGTGACCGACAAGAAGCTGGAGACCTGGTTGCTGAGGTCCGGGGGAGCCTGGGAACGGATCAATCCCCGCGCGATCACTGCAATCATCGCATCGACCTCCTCTCCGTCTGGCTGAACATCTGCAAGCGGAAGTCCTTGGCCGGATTGTCCACAGTCTGGCCGTAGGTGCTCGCTGAACGTCACTCGTGGGGACACCATGAGTTCATGCTTTCGTTCCGTATTGCGGCGGCTGATCTCATCATCGGCGCGACATGCGCCGGTTGTGGTTGCCCGGCGATCACCGTCTGTGATGACTGCATTCCAGAGTTCCTGCCGAAGCCGTGTGCCGCGTGGCCAAAGCCCATACCCGAGGCGCTCATCGCTCCAACGAAGATCACTCCGGTCGCTTCGGGCATCCATTCCGGACCCCTTCGCGCGGCCCTCGCGCAATACAAGGAGGAAGGCCAGTTCGGGTTGCTCCGGCTCCTCTCGCATATGTTGGCGGCGTCCATATGCCTGACGGCACCACCCGATGCCGCTCTCGCCCTTGTCCCGATTCCGTCCTCGCGCCTAACGAGTATGAAGCGGGGTCAGGACGTCGTCGCGGAGCTCGCAAAGGCAAGTGCGGCAGCCCTTCGTGGGATCGGGCTCGATTGCCGCGTTTCCAGGCCGCTTCGGCACGCCAGGCGGGTTTCTGATCAATCCGGACTCAACGCGATCGAACGCTCGCTCAACATGGCCGGGTCGTTTGCTGTGGGCTCCACGACCCATCTCGAGGGCAGGAGCGTGGTGCTCGTCGATGACATCATCACCACTGGAGCGACCGTGTGCGAGGCCGTTCGGGTGCTCGGTGAGGCAGGGTTTCGACCCGCCGGGATAGCAGTGATCGCAGCGACCAAGCGCTACTCCTGAGCCATTCGCGGAACATTCAGGGGAGGGATGGAAAAAAGACCATCAGGGGGCTACGGTCAAGGATACGTAGTGCTACGTCGACGGGGAGGTCCCATGGAAATTGTCGTCAAGGGTCGGAACAGTGAAATTTCCGAGCGATTCAGGGAGCACGTTCACGAAAAGCTTCTTCGGATCGAGAAGTTTGACCAGCGACAGAAGATCCACCGAGTCGAAGTGGAAGTTACGCACGAGAAAAACCCGCGCCAGCACGATCGCGCGGCCCGTGTCGAAATGACCCTGAGGTCCCGCGGGCCGGCCGTACGCGCCGAGGCTTCTTCGACTGATCAGCATTCCGCGCTTGACGCGGTCATGGACAAACTGGAGTCGCGTCTGCGCAAGTCGGTGGACCGTCATCGGATCCATCACGGCAGCCGGACACCGCAATCATTGGCCTCGGCAACGGCGCAGAGTGATGACGCCGATCTCAACGGTGTTGGCGATGACGAGTCTTTTGACGACCACGCCGCGAACAACGCCGGCTCATTGACCGTCGATGGAGACGGCCCGTTGGTTGTGCGCGAAAAGAGCCATGACGCCCAACCAATGACCCTCGACCAGGCCCTCTACGAAATGGAAATGGTCGGCCACGACTTCTACCTGTTCGTCGAGAAGGACTCGATGAAGCCGAGTGTTGTCTACCTCCGCAAGGGGTACGACTATGGAGTGATTCACCTCGACTTGACTGAAGGCTGATCTTCCAACGGCCACGGTAGTCAGCCGAAGTCGTACTAACGTGGCATTATCGGGGGCGTGGCAATGACTGACGAGCGAATTCGGGTGCTCCTGGTCGACGACCAGGAACTCTTCCGCAAGGGTGTCAAGATGATGCTCGACGCGGATGGCGGTCTCGATCTCGAAGAGGCCGACGACGGTGACAAGGCTCTTGAGTTGATCACGGCCAATCCGCCTGACGTTGTGCTGTTAGACGTCCGTATGCCTGGTCGCAGCGGCGTCGAGGTTTGCGCATCGATCAAGGCTGTGTCACCGACCACCGGCATCATCATGCTGACTGCCAGTGACGACGAATCCGACCTGTACGAATCGATCAAGAGCGGCGCTTCGGGCTACATCCTCAAGGACGGTTCGACATTCGATCAGGTTGTCGAAGCCGTCCGTCTTGTCGCTGCGGGACAATCGCTGATCAGCCCCACGATGGCGACCAAGTTGCTCGAGGAATTCGTCCAGATCTCCAGGCCGCAGGCTCCGGCCACTGTGCTCACGGTTCGTGAGCTCGATGTCCTACGTCAGGTCGCTCGCGGCCTCAGCAACCGCGAGATTGCTGCCGCATTGTTCATCAGTGAAAACACCGTCAAGAACCACATTCGGAACTTGCTCGAAAAGTTGCAGATGAAGTCCCGCATGGAAGCCGCTATGTATGCGGTGCGCAGCAAGCTTGTCGGAGACGAGGCGTGACACTGGGTCGGAGACGAGGCTTGACCCGGGCGGTCGAAGACGGCACATGAGTCTGAGCCAGCTACAGGCCAGACGCATTGCATTGGCCGCGCAGGGATTCACCAAACCCAGACCTGAGACGGTCGGTTCCCGGCACCTTGCCGCAACCATTGCTCGCCTGGGCCTCTTCCAGATCGACTCGGTCAACGTGCTCGTCCGCGCCCATTACATGCCTTTGTTCTCGCGGCTTGGGCCCTACGACCAGGATCTTCTCCATCGCGCATTCGGTCGGGGACCGCGCCGACTGTTCGAATACTGGGCGCACGAAGCGGCTCTGGTCGATGTCTCGCTACACGCGGCCATGAGATTTCGGATGGATTCGGGTGCCCGCATGTGGGGAGGCATGGCCAAGGTCGCCAAAGAACAACCCGAACTTGTTGCCTGGGTCCTGGATGAGGTACGCGAACGCGGGCCTCTCACAGCTCGCGAAATTGAGCACGACGTTCCGCGAACCAAAGACGGATGGGGCTGGAACTGGTCGATCGTCAAAGCCGCGCTCGAATACCTTTTCTACAAAGGCGAAGTGACATCGGCTCGACGAAACTCGGCCTTCGAACGGCTCTACGATTTGCCGGAACGAGTCATACCGCCTACCCATTTCGAGGCCGAGACCCTCAGCCCAGAGGACGCCCATCTCACCTTGGTGCGCTTCGCCTCCCGAGCGCATGGCATCGCCTCCGAACAATGCTTGCGCGACTACTTCCGCTTGCAGCCTGCGCCGACCAAGACGGCCGTCGAAAAGCTCGTCGCCAATGGCGAACTCATACCCACAGAGGTCAAGGGCTGGGGGCGACCGGTGTTCCTTCATCCTGATGCCAAAGCGCCACGTTCGGTGCGTGCGAGAGCCTTGCTCAGCCCGTTCGATCCGCTGGTGTTCGAGCGGCATCGGACCGAGAAGCTTTTCGACTTCCGCTATCGCATCGAGATCTACGTCCCGGAGGACAAACGAGTCCACGGATACTACGTTTTGCCGTTCCTGCTCGACGATCGTCTCGTTGCGCGCGTGGATCTCAAGGCGGACCGCCAGGCCGGGGCATTGCTCGTGCGAAGTGCCTGGGCAGAGCCCCACGCTCCGGACAAAACTTCGGGCGAACTCGCCGAGGAGTTGTGGGAGATGGCGCGGTGGCTCGGGCTGGAGACAGTCGTGCCGCCGGACAAGGGTGATCTGGCCGGGGAACTCGCGAGGGCTTTGGCGCTCCGTCTAGGATAGGGAGGCTTCAGTCTTCCAATCAGGAGTCCTACCCAGTGCCTAAAGTCATCGACAAGATCCTTCGTATGGGTGAAGGAAAAATCCTTCGCCAACTCGAGGCCGTCGCCAAACAGGTCAATGGGCTTGAAGACGAGTTCCGGGCAATGACAGATGAGCAACTCCAGGCGATGACGCCGGAGTTCCGCGAACGTCTTGCAGCCGGCGAAACCATCGATGACCTGATGCCCGAAGCGTTCGCGACCGTACGCGAAGCGGCCAGCCGTGTGCTCGGCCAGCGCCACTTCCACGTCCAGATCCTGGGTGGCGCGGCGCTTCACCTCGGCAATATCGCCGAGATGAAGACCGGTGAGGGCAAGACCCTCGTCGCCACTTTGCCTTGCTACCTCAACGCACTGGCCGACAAGGGCGTCCACGTCGTGACAGTCAATGATTACCTCGCCAAGTACCACGCCGAGTGGATGGGTCGCGTCTACCACTTCCTTGGAATGTCTGTGGGCATGATCCTGCCGAGCATGACGCCGGCCGAACGCCGCGTCGCCTATGCCGCAGACATTACTTACGGCACCAACAACGAATTCGGTTTCGACTACCTGCGCGACAACATGGCCGATGACATCGCCGACTGCGTACAACGCGGTCACAACTTCGCCATCGTCGATGAGGTCGACTCGATCCTCATCGATGAAGCCCGTACTCCTCTCATTATTTCCGGTCCGACCGAGGATGACGTCAAGTGGTACGGCGAGTTCTCCAAGATCGTCTCCGGCATGAAGGTTGACGAGCACTACGAGGTCGACGAGAAGAAGCGCACGATCTCGGTGACCGAAGAAGGAATCGAACGCATCGAAGACGTCCTCGGCATCGACAACCTCTATGACGCGGTCAACACATCGCTCATCAGTTTCGCCAACAACGCGATCAAGGCCAAAGAATTGTTCAAGCGCGACAAGGACTACGTCGTGATGAATGGCGACGTCCTGATTGTCGATGAGCACACCGGCCGCATCCTTGACGGGCGTCGCTACAACGAAGGTCTTCATCAGGCCATCGAGGCAAAGGAAGGGGTCACGGTCCGCGAGGAATATCAGACTCTCGCCACCATTACGCTGCAGAACTACTTCCGTCTCTATGACAAGTTGTCGGGCATGACCGGCACGGCCCTAACGGAGGCCTCCGAGTTCGACAAGATCTACAAGCTCGGCGTCGTCCCCATTCCGACCAACCAGCCTGTTGCGCGACTCGACCAGGCGGACCTCGTCTACCGAACCGAGCAGGCGAAGTTCGACGCGGTCATCGAAGACATCGTCGAACGAAACAAGGTCGGCCAGCCGATCCTCGTCGGCACGACCAGCGTCGAAAAGAGCGAGCGGCTCTCCAAACAACTGCGAAAGCGCGGTGTGCCGCACGAAGTGCTCAACGCCAAGCAGCACGATCGCGAGGCCGCGATCGTCGCGATGGCCGGTCACAAGGGCGCCGTCACTGTCGCCACCAACATGGCAGGCCGAGGCACAGACATCATGCTCGGCGGCAACGTCGAATTCCTCGCCGACCAGAAGCTACGTGACAGGGGCCTCGACCCGATCGAAACATCCGATGAGTATGAAGCCGCCTGGCCCAAGGCCCTCGAAGAGATTGAGGCTCAGGTCGCGGCAGAACACGATGAGGTTTCGCAAGTTGGTGGCCTCGCGGTCATAGGCACCGAGCGCCACGAGTCCCGACGCATCGACAACCAGCTGCGCGGCCGCTCTGGACGTCAGGGTGACCCCGGCGAGACTCGTTTTTATCTGTCGCTTGAAGACGACCTGATGCGCCTTTTCAAGGCTGATTGGGTCGACTGGGTCCTCACGACGATGAAGATCCCTGACGACGTGCCGATCGAGAACAAACGGGTGACCGGCGCTATCGCCTCGGCCCAGGCGCAGGTCGAGGCCCAGAACTTCGACACGCGCAAAAACATCCTCAAGTACGACGATGTCATGAGTAGTCAGCGTCAAGTCATCTACGGCGAACGGCGTCGAGTGCTCGAGGGCGAGGACCTGCACGAATGGATCCGCACAATGATCCCGATGGTCACCAACGCCTATGTCGTCGGTGCCACCGAGGGCTTCCCCGAAGAATGGGAACTCGGCAAACTGTGGACCGCCCTCGGTACGCTCTACCCGATCACCCTGACGATCGAGGGCGTCGAAGAAGAAGTCGGCGGACGCCCCGGACTCACACGCGAACTCCTGCAGGACATCATCGCCGAGGATGCCTTGGCGTCCTATGAGACACGCGAGGAGGAGCTCGGCGCCGAGATCACCCGTGAACTCGAGCGTCGCGTCGTACTGAGCGTTCTCGACCGCAAATGGCGCGAGCATCTCTACGAGATGGACTATCTGCGTGAAGGAATTGGCCTGCGTGCCTATTCACAGCGCGATCCGCTGGTTGAATATCAGCGTGAAGGGTTCGAACTCTTCAACGCGATGATGGATGCGATCCAGGAAGAATCGGTCGGCTTCCTCTTCAACCTCGAAGTTCAGGTCGAACAGGACGAAGCCGAAGCGACTGAAGAGTCGGCACCTCACATCTCTGCCAAGGGACTTCAGCACGAGAAGCAGACCAACCTGTCGTACTCATCTCCGAGCTCAGATGGGTCGGGAGAAGTCGAGTTGTCGGCGGCATCAGAAGATCCCGAAGAGGCGGCACACCAGCGTGCGCTCAAGGCCAAGTCGAAGGCCCGCCAGAAGGCCAAGCAGCAGAGGCAGTCGCGCAAGAGGAACCGCTGACGCTGGTCCGTCAGGCCCAGATCAGTGCGGTGCAGCGCCATTGGCGTGGTCCGCGCATGCTGGCGTGCAATTCGAGGCGCACAGCCAGGGCGCGCGAACGACCGCCTTGGGACATGCGCGCGGAGATTTCTGCGCTGGAGTCGGACACCATGGCAACGTGGACAGAAACTATGCGCGTGCCTGCGCTGATTCGTGACCGCTGCGGGCCGCGCGAGGACGACTGAAGCTTGCGTTGGAGCTGCTCGTAGACATCGGGCGACATCCATATGCCAAGTTGGCGCGATGGTCGTTCGCCGGCCAGAACTTCGACGAGCACCTGCATGAAATGAGCTGCCCGTTCCTGGATTGGGTTGCCCTTTTGCCCTCCTGATGTCGACGTGAGCCGAAGCTGAGAGATTCCAGCCAACGGGAGTGGCACCTGGTCCGGCGATGCCGATGAGATGTCGATGACGGTTGAAAACTGAGCAGATGTGACGCTTGAAGAGTGAGCACTTATCCACGATTGGGAAGTGATCACTTTGGAAGACTGGGCATTGATCCGCAGGTTGCATACGGGCGAGGGTTTG